>JAUIKB010000296.1 GCA_030430975.1 Polyangia bacterium | reverse complement strand
CACTGAAACCCGGACCGCGAAGGCGGGAACACCGCTGGGTGGAGCGTCACCGGCAGACCTTGCCAGCGTCGCGAAGAAATTCGGCCGGACCGTCCCAGCGGATCTAGTCACGCTTCTAGCCCGGACGAACGGCGGAACGCTCCAGGGCAAGCAGAGCGTGCTTCAGCTGTTCGGCAGTTCCAGCATCACCGATCCCGCCCAGTACGATCCGACCGAATGGATTCCAGGTGGCGTGTCCATCGGCACGGACAACGGAGGCTCTATGTATGTCTATGGACGAGACGGCGTGTACCTCGTCGATATGAGCGCCCCCGATACGAAGCACCAAGTCGGAGCGACGCTGCTGGCAGTCGCTCGGCGCGTGGTGGATGGGGACGACTTACATCAGCGGTGATCACTGCGGGGTGGCTCACGTCACGCCGCACCACCGGCTATGCGACTCCATGCTAAACCTCGCTCGTGCCCGCCCCGAACGATACGCATCCCGATATCGAGCGGCTGATGATCGAGGGCTACCGTCGGATGACACCGCTGGAGACGTTCCAGAAGGTGGAGCAGCTCAACGAAGCCGTCTTGCAACTCCCTGCGGCGCGGATCCGAGCTGAGCGCCCGGGGATGGGCGAGCGGGAACTTCGGCTTCGCCTGGCCGCGTTGTGGGTGCCGCACGATCTACTGAAGCGGGCCACCGGATGGGACCCGACCGATGAGTCTGGCTGAGCCGCTCAGCGTCACGTTCGAAGTCGTCCAGCGCGAGTCCCGCCCATCCGCGCGAGGGTTGGGGGCAACCGTGGTTCCGGACGGCTCTCGCGGTGTGTCGGTTGGCCCCAACCTGAGCCGGATAAGGGGGGGACCGGCCGCCGGCGCGGGTGACGAACGTATTGGTTTCGCCGGCGTGCACCACGACGCGCCGAGGACGAGGGGGGGCAGCCCAGATCGAACGACACGTATTCAGCTCAGTCGCACAATCGGCTAGCGGGGCTCTCCGCGGTACCGAAGCAGCGGATCGCGGCACTGAGTTCGGTGGCGATCTTAGTGTCGCCCTTACAGTTCCTCCCGGCTGTTTGGCACCACAGTCGGCCTGGCTTCTGTCAGTCATTCGGCGCGCCCGATACCGATAGTCCCGTTCGCAGGCACCAGGGTCGGCCAGGCACAGCGACGATCCCGCAACATGTGCCAGCGTGACGGTCGCCGCGCATCGTCTGACCACGCTCACCTGGAGAAATACGTACCAGGGGTACCGTTCATTTCGGCACGGAAAGCCGCAATGAATGCGCTAGGCGTCGAGTAGCCGCAAGCGTCCGATACCTCGGCAACCGACACGCCCTGGCCCAGCAGCAGCAGGCTGTACTGCAAGCGCGCCTGGCGAAACCAAACACCGAGTGAAATACCGGTTTCTTCCACGAAACGTCGTTCGAGCGTCCGACGACTCGCCCCGACCTGGCTGATCAGCTCGGCAAGCGGCTGAGTGAAATCGTGCTGGCTGAGCACGAGCGACGCGAAGTCGCGCGCACGGTCGTCGATAGGCATCGGCAGTTGGAGCTCTTCGCTGCGAGCCGTGGACAGCTCATCGTACAGAACGCTCCGCAGTCGGCGGGTCCGCTCGCTGAGTTGGAGCGCGACGTCGACGGCGCGCAGGATCAGTTCGCGCAGGAGCGGCTCGATGTGCAGGATAGTTGGCGTCGATACCCGCAACGGCGGGCGACGCTTCGGAAAATACAGCGTGCGCAGGTCGAGCGCCGTGACCGCGTGCAGCACGTGACGAACTCCGGAGGGAACCCAAAGCGCGCGACCGGCGGGTAGTACCCAGTGCGCTGACTGCGCCGTGACCCGCCCAACGCCCGACGTTGCGTAGACGAGCTGTCCCCAGCCGAAAGCATGGTCCGGCAGCTCCGAACCCCGCGGGACCCGGATCGACATCGACCGAAGGGGTTGGCGTCTTTTCGACATAAGTTGTCGATATATCGTTCTCACGCCAGAGCATGCAAACGCTAGCTTGCGCCATCGGGAGGTTTCGATGGCTCACTCTGTGGTTCACTTTGCGGTCTACGTCGACGATGCGGATCGCGCGATGGCTTTCTACGAAGGCGTGTTTGGTTGGCGATTCGAAGCGTGGGGCCCGCCCGGCTACTGGATGATCAACGCCGGAACCGACGGCGATCCCGGTTTGCGCATCGGGGCGTTGTCGCAGCGGACTCGCCCCAGAGGTGAAGGGGCGCCCAACGCATATCGATGCACCGTGACCGTGCGCAATCTCGACGACGCGTGTGCCGACATCAAACGGCACGGAGGAACGATTCATTCTGCCGCCGCAGAAATTCCGACCGTCGGGAAAGTGGTCGAGTTCATCGACACCGAGGGCAACCTCGCCTGCGTCATGCAGTACGTCGACGGTCATCCGCTAGCGGCCAGGTGACGGTTGGTCGATCGACGAAAGCGCCGCTCTACCGTGGAGCGGCGGCCGGGCGCGAACCCGCAGCCGGCATCGCCCACCCTGACAAGACTGCGTCGGAAATCAACGAACTGCTGCAGCAGTGGCTCGAACAGGATGACTAGTGACGGCGGACTCGAGGGGGCACTCGCGTCGATGGTTTGCTTTCGGCAACTACTCCTCCGGCTGTTCGACAAGCAGCTGATTGTGGACCGCGGCGACGAACACCGGCACGAACAGCACCGCCGCGCGGTGCTCGGCGGATAGCTCGCCGAAGTTGCCGCTGACGTCCCAGCTATCCCAGTCATCGGAGAACCCGGTGCGGATGCGTCCGCCCGCCGGCCCGGAAAGTGTCCAGTTGTCCCAGTCGTCCGAAAACGACGTACGTACCTTCACCGTGCCTGCAGCGCCGGTCACGTCCCAGCTGTCCCAGTCGTTTGAAAACGACGTGCGCATCCGGATCGTCTCCGACGGACCGCGCAGCTCCCAGCTGTCCCAATCGTTTGAGAACGACGGGCGCACCGAGCCGCTGGCGGAGTCGAGGTTCCAGTTCCAGCTGTCCCAGTCTTCCGAAAGCGACGTTTGCAGCCGACCGCTTTCCGAACCGAGCGACCAGCTCCAGTTGTCCCAGCCCTCCGACAACTGCGTGGTAATTTTCCCAGAAATCGTGCCGGCGAGCGGAGGCGGCGGGTTCGACGTACTCGTCCCCGGCGGAGCGGTGGTACCTCCCGGCGTTGGTTCTGCGGGGGCGGGACCGTTGCCCATCGAACCGGGACCGCTGGGACTGCTTGGCGAACTGCCGCCCGAACACGCTGTCACTAACAGAGCAAAGGAACCCGACGTCGGCTAGCCCGACTGGCGCCGCGTGATGCACTTCATCCTGTGGCGACTGCTGGACGGGGGTTGGGTCAAGCCATCCGACCTGGACATGTTGTTCGCGGCTGATGACTACGATTCGAACGTCTCTTAGGTTGGGAGCGTCAAGAGCCGTACCGCAACCGTGGGCCACGTCGCGCGGTCGCTGCTAGCGACGCCACAGCATGACGCCAAGCGCGACCAGGACCGGCAGCATCACGAGCAGAGTCAGCACCAACCACTGCGCTGGGTTCACGGTCGCAGCGCGAATCGTGCGCTCGGCGTTGGTCGGCAAGCGCGGAAACGGAGCGTGGGGTTCGTTCTGATACCAGTACGCGACCGTGTGATACGTACCGGCCATCGCGTTCTTCAACCCGTGATCCAGTCGAAACGTGAGTGATTCGCGAAACGCGATCGGATCGTCGTCATGAAGGCGATACGCGCTCACACGTCCACTCCAAAAGTTCCGGTAGGTGCACCCGTGGGTCGGCGTCGAAAACGGCGCGTCCTTAAAATAAAACCCGGACAGAAAATAATCTTCGGCACCGGTCCCCACAATGGCGCCCTGCTCGTCACCGTCCACGACGATCGCCTCCCAGCCCTCGAGCAGTCCGAGGCCGAATCCACGCGGAATCGCGACCGCCCGCAACGGAGGCTTCAGCCACCGGCGCCGATGCGCAATGTCCACTGACATACCGACCAGGCGGCCTCGACCCGTGGCCTGTACGACCTCGACCGGCGGCGCCCCCTCCTCAGCGTGACTGATGCGACACTGCGCGTGAAAGGTGGCCTCGGCTTGTTCGCGATCCGGCTCTTCGTAGTAGCCAACCTGAACGAACAGATGCCGGACCGTTCGACCAGAATCGTTCACCAGCTCGATGCGCGCTCCACGGTTGTACGGCATCGGGAACCGACACAGATACCCACCACCGGCGATCACCAGCTTGCTGGAAACGAGCCGACGCGGGCGACCGAACGACGCACCGAACAGATCGCCGAGCGGCACGTCGACGCTGGGCTGCTCCTCGCCGTCCCAGTACATGCGGATAACCACGTCCTTCAGCGCGCTTCGCTGCAACAGCATGACGCGCTGCGGATGCCCAATACACGCCGGTCTGAGAGCAAGACGCGACGCTCCGGCGGTCGACGGGAGTTCGTCGTCGCGGCATGCCGTGTGGACCACCGCGGTTGAGGGCGTGCGGTGTGGAGTTCAGCCGTCCTTAACGGAGGTTTAGGTCGTGGAGGGAACAGTGCGCGATCGTTTGAGGTGCGAGCTGACCCGTTACCAGGCCGATACACTCTCGCACGACCCCGAAGTGAGTGAACGCAACGATCGAACCCTTCCGCGGCAACGCTGCGAGCCAGGTGCGCACGCGCGCGACAAACTCGGGACCGGTTTCCCGAATTTCCGCCGGCGCTCTCGCTGCGGCAAGCAACTGCTCCGACGACATCTTCGAAACATCGAGGACGTGCGTCACCGGCTGCGCCTCCAACTCTCGCAGCCGCTCGTCGATGACCAGCTCCGCATCCGGCAACGCGAGCCGCGCCGTGCGGCGGGCGCGAACGAGCGGCGAAGCGAACACCAGATCGAATTTGCGACCTTCAAGACGAGCTCGGAGTTCCTCGGCCTGCACGAGCCCAAGCGGCGAGAGATCGGTGTCCGCGTGGCTTCCATCGACGTTACCGAGGCTCTGCGCGTGGCGGATCAGCGTGAGCTCGGACATGTTGGGCAAGCATAGCCTGTCAGGCCAGAGCGCTCGCGCGGCTTCACGTGCCCGGACCCGGGCGCCAACATATCTCCGTTCATTCGGTCGAATCCGTGAGCCGCCGCACGACGCAATCGTCGTTTCAACGCCGTCAGTCACCGCCGCAACGAATCGTGCGGCGCACGATTCCGCGCCACGCGCTGGGAAGTGGCGCTGCTACCCTGAAGTGTAGCGTGATCATCGAACCTAGTCTGCGTCGGAGTCTCGTCGCTAGAACATTGCCGTTCAACGAACGCTTAACAACAACTGACAGGCGACGGTTCTCCAACGGTCCACGTCAACTGGATCGCCGCTCACGCTCGACTGCACGACGCAGCTCGGCCGGCGTCTTGCCGAACTTGCCGCGGCAGTAACCGCGTTCTGCAGCGGCGTTGGTGTCGGCCCAGTAGATAACCAGGAGACTGGCCAGGATGACGAGAATGGCGCTTCCGAGAATCCAGGTGGCGATCACGCCGTCAGCCCAAGCTTTTGGGTTGCGAAAGATGACCGCCGCCATCGACGCTAGCGCCAGCGTAATGACGGCTCTATTTTTAACACGCTGAAATCGAAAGAACCGTTCAACTTCTGGGGTCTCTTCTTCGAGTCTGCGCGTCTGGCGAATTTTTCTCTTTTTCGGCGCCGCGCTTGTCACGGACGAAGACTACGCGAACGACACTCGTCGCGCTACCGCTGGTGCGCTACATCTCGGAAAGCTTCGCTCTCACCTCCATCAAGATGCGGCCGAGCATGTTCTTGCCGCTACCGTCGCCGCCATCGCCCCAATAGCTGTCGTTTTCCGTATGTTCGATGAGCTTCGCGTCACCGGTTTCTAGCAGAATCGGGCATCCAACGCCTATCGGCCGGGACGTTCCGGAGCAGACGAACGTACCTCGCTTGGCGGTCCCGGCGCACAACCCGTCGGAGCTTCCAGCCCGGTGTCGGGCGGGCGCGGGTGGTCATGTTTTCTGCGTCAGATAATATTCACATGGCAGCAGCGCGATCGCGCCCAACTAAAGAGCCAGCCCGAGAACAAGGCCATCGGCAACCCAGCCCGACAGGCGTTGACCATCGACAAAGTAAAGCGACGGGATCTGGCCGACCAGCACGAGGTGGTCGGACGCTACGGCGATACCCTCGCTGAACTCGTCAGTTTGGCTCTGGTAAATGCCGCGCTCCCAGCGATACGTTCCGGTGGGCGTAAAGGTGACGACGAAGATGTCATCGGCGTAGAACTCGCTGCCCCCGCCGAAGTCGACGTTTCCGAGCGCGCGACCCGTCAAGTACACATTGCCCGAACCGTCGGTGGTTACGTCGCCAATGCGTGCGCCACTGCTGGAGAAGTTGGTCGAGAATTGGTGCACGCCGTCGGTGTCAAACCGTGCGAGGACGATGTCCGTCCCGCTCGGGTTGGTCAGCGGTCCACCCCCAAAATCGACCGGCCCCCCGAACGTTCCAGCCAGATGCACGGTCGACCCGTGGACTGCGACGCCGCTGTTGCGCGAGTTGCCACCACTGAACGTCTGGGACCAGCGGTGTGCGCCGCTCGAGGTGTAGCTGGCCAAAAAGATGCCGCCGGAGGCGGGGGCAACTCTTGCGCCTCCGCCCAAGTCGACGGAGCCTTCGATCGTCCCGGTAACGTAGATGTTTCCGGCCGCATCCGTCGCCACGCTTTCCGGAATGTCGTCGTCAGCGCCACCATAGCCTACCGACCACTGATGCACGCCGTTGCTGTCAAAGCTGGCGATGAACAGGTCGTCCCGCCCACCCGATGTCATCAAGTTGCCGCCCAGGTTGAGGTCCTGCTCGAACCGACCGACGACGATGACGTTCCCGCTCCCATCCGTCGCGATGTTGTCGACCTGCTGGGCGCCAGCGAAGTCGAAGCGGTGGCTCCAGCGATGAGTACCATCGTTTGTAAAACTCGCGATGGCTACGTCGTTGTCGTTGCCGGAGCCGGTCAGATCGCTGCCACCCATGTTGATCGGTGACGTTCGCAGGTAACCACCGGCGTAGACGTTGCCGGTAGGGTCGGTCGCGACAGCGCGCGCTTCGTCGCGTCGAGCGCCGATGAAGCGGTGTCGCCACCGCTCCGAGCCG
>JAUIKB010000295.1 GCA_030430975.1 Polyangia bacterium | reverse complement strand
GCTACATTCTGCTGCACGGCGCGGCTGCGTGGTGCCACTGGTGCCACGTGATGGAGACGGTCACCTACCGAGATGCGAAAGTCGGGGAGATCGTGCGTCAGGGCTTCGTCGCGATCAAGGTCGACATCGACGCTCGTCCGGACATCGAAGAGCGCTACGGTGAGTGGGGATGGCCGGCAACGATCGTGCTGTCGCCGGACGCAGCGGAGGTCGGCAAGTACCGCGGCTACTTGACTCCGCCCGAGATGGTGCGCGCCCTCAAAGCCGCCCAAAACGCCGGAGCTGTTCGAGCTGATCCGACCGCTCAACCGGGCGTTCACTCGGCGCGTGTGAATGAGCTGGACTGGATCGGCGCTCGTTCGCTACGCGACATGGATTGGTACTATGACGCGAAGCAAGGCGGGTGGGGCATGCGTCAGAAGGCGCCGCTCGGCGAAAACGCCGAGGTCGAGTTGCGGCGCGGTAACAAGCGGTCGATTCGCCGGGGGCTGTTCAGTTTGCGTAAGCAAAGCGCGTTGATCGACCCGGTGTGGGGCGGGATCTACCAGTACTCGGCCGGTGGCACCTGGACGGAGCCGCACTTTGAAAAGCTGATGACGTACCAAGCACCGAATCTCGAGGCCTACGCGGCTGCATACCGCGTGTCGAAAGCCAAGCGGTACCGTCGCTACGCCCGCGCGATCGCTGACTACGTCGACCGATTCTTGACGAGCTCCGACGGGCGGTTTTATCCCACGCAAGATGCTGATGTGGGCGCTCATTCCGATCAGGATCGATTCGTTGACGGACATGAGTTCTACGCACTGGACGACGCCGGTCGGCGTAGGCTCGGCATGCCCCGCGTCGATCCCGGGATTTACGGTTACGAGAACGGTCTGATGATCGCGGCGCTTGTTGCGCTCCACGAGGCCGATCCGCAGCATCCCGCGCTGCGCAGAGCGAAACGCGCAGCCGACCGGCTTCTCAAGACGCACATCGATTCAAACGGAGCGGTCATCCACGATCCTCGCTCCCAGTCGCGCGTGCGTTTTCTGGCGGACCAGGCAGGCTTGGGGCGTGGTTTGGCGCGGCTTGCTCAGGCGACCGGTTCACAGCGCTACCGTCGAGCTGCAGTTCGCATAGCCAAACGCATGCTCAAGACGCTCGACGACCCGCGCACCGATGCGCTGTATGCGTCGACCGAGGATCCAGCGGCGGCGGGGGTTTTTGCGAAACGTCGGCGACCCTTTTCACACAACGTATTAGCAGCGCGATTCTTGGGCGCGTTGGCGAATGTGACAGGCGACACCGCGTACGCCGAGCAGGGGTTGCGCATCCTCGCCGCCGTGTCGACGCCTGCTGCGGTCGACGAACAAGGACGAATGATCGGAGCCTACCTGCTCGCTCTTGACGACTGCGGTGAGTCGCCTTGGCGTCGCCGGGAGCGAGTTGTGCCTACGCCGCCGCCGGCTCCGCAGTGGTCGCGACCGGCTTCGACCGACGCTGCTTCGCCTGAGCAATGACATAATCGTCGGCGAACTCGGGGCGGAGCGTTCCGTCCGCGGTCGTCATCCAAGGCTGCACCTGTCGAGTCGGTACGCTCAGTCGCTCAGTAACAGGCGCGTACGTTCCGAAGACGACATCCCAAATCGGCGTCGTCACGCCGTGATTCAGCTTGGGCGTCTTGAAGTGGTGGTAAAAATGATGGCGGCGTACGAATCGGCTGTAAGGCCCGCGCGGTGCGTGGGTGTGAATGCGTCGGTGCGTTACTTCGTAGCCACCGTACATCGCTGTGAAGCCTAGCGCGAAGGAGAACCCAAAGCGCGGGCCCGCGACGAGCGACGCTGCGGCGCCTAGTGTTGGAACGATGGCTGCCGCTGTTGCGAGTTTCTTATGCGTGGCGGCGAAGTACAGCGAATGCGCATGGTGCTTTAGATGCTCGCGTCCGAACTCGCCGCCGAACAGGGCGAATTTGCTCCCGCTGGACTTCTGAGCGCGCGGTCCGTGACCAGAGAAGCGGTGTAAGACGTATTCTGCCAATGTCCAAGCAGTTGCGCCTGAGATAAGCCCGAGTGGTGACAACATGGTAAATCTCCTGGCCGAGCGGCCGTTAGGTATCGAGGTCGGATGCGTGGTTGAAGTCGTTGAGTCGGCCTGCAGCGATGGCGTGAGCTGAGTCCAGCGCGCTAGACTCAGCGCCCCAGCCTGTGAGCAGTCCGCGACAAAGCTCTGGTCCGAGACGAGAGGAATCGAACGTCGTCGCCGCCGGGCTGTCGTTGCCGAAGCGGTTGAACTTGTTGAACTGCAGGAGGCCTTGAACGCTGCCCCACAGCATTACGGTCCGATCCATCGCGATGCGGTCCATCTCCGCTTCGTGAATCGAGCTGAGCGCACCCTTGGACATCGCTGCACGAATCATTGTGGTAACGTCGCTGATGAACCCGATCAACTCGATGACCGACTGCTCGACATGCTCGTCCTGGACAAACGGGCGGGGGTCGCCGAGCATCCATGTGACCAGTCGGAATCGTTCCGGCATCAGCCTCGGTAGATCCATATAGAAATAGGCGCTGAGAAGAATCGGCGACAAAGCTTGGTCGGCTGCGTCACCGACATCAAGCGTTCCCTGCAGGGCGGCATGCCGGTCACGCAGGGCTTTCACGACCCGGCGGTGCACGGCTGCTACGAGCGACTCCTTGCTGGGGAAGTACCGGTAGAGCGTACCGACCGCTAGGTCGAGCTCGGCGGCCAGGCGGGCCATGGTCAGTCCTTCGACGCCGCACTCGGCGATCACCCGCTCGGCCCGGTCGAGCATGCGCCGTGACTGGTCGAGGCGCTTGCGCTCCCGCCGACTGGTTGCCTCCACCGTATGAACCATGTTCATAAAATGAACTCAGTTCATCTTTTTGTCAAGGCGCAATAAAGTTCAATGAAATTAGTGGGTTAATTAGGCATGAACGCGAACGGTCAGGCCGAGCTCCCGGATGCGGTTGGCGATGCGATCGAGTTCATGGGGATCCAAAGCGGCGAGTTCATCGGCTTCGGGTTGATGCGACTGGCGCGCCAGGCCGTACAGAAGAACGCCCAGCAGGGGTGCGCCGCTGTGGATAACCGAGCGCAGTCCGTCCAGGTACGCGGCGAGGTGGCGCTCAGTCGGCGGCTCGCCGCCGCGCGCGAAGACGCACGTCTGGACCCAGGTCGGACACAGTTCCGCTGCTTTCCGCAGTCGTTCCAGGTGTGCTTCAGGGGCCAAGCGCACGGAGTTGATGCGGCCGAGGTTCGAGCGGTCGGCGGCGTCCAGCTTAAACCACACTTCGCCGTTCGCTCGCTTCAGCTCGGCAACGGCGCCCTGCACGATGGGTTTGCCGAGCATCGAACCGTTGGTGATCAGGACGCACTTTGTGTCCGTTCGGAGCAAACCGAATTCGGACATGAGCCGCCGGGCGATCGCCACCGCCTCGGCGAACTGGGGCGAAGTGGTGGACTCGCCGTTGCCCGAGAACGCCACGTCGTTGAGGCGCCGCGCATCAGCAGGAACGCGCTCGGTCATGAAATCGCCGTGAACGACGTCGCTCAGCATGAGTCTAAGCTCGTCTTCCAGCCGAGAAAGATCGATGGGTGGTCCGTTGCCCGAGATGAGGTTCGGCACCTGGCAATACACACAACGCCAGTTGCATGCGTTGTTGGGGTTGAGGTTGATGCCGATCGATACGCCGCCCGCTCGACGACTGACGACCGGGTAAACGTACAGTAGCTCTGCGGCGTCGCGGTCGTGGTTCAGCGTGCTCAGGACGTGCTTTGCGCTGGGCATTGGTACTCAGGCCCCGCCTAGAACAGCGAGCCCTGCCGCGCCTTGGCATCGTACGGCACGCCCAAGTGCTCGTACGCTTTGCGAGTAGCGATCCGACCGCGCGGAGTGCGGCCGAGCAGTCCCTGTTGAAGAAGGTAGGGCTCGTACACGTCTTCGATCGTGTCGCGGGGCTCAGCGAGCGCGGCGGCAATGGTCTCTACCCCTACGGGGCCGCCCTGATAGCTGTCGATCAGCACGCTGAGCAAGCGCCTGTCCATCACGTCCAACCCGGCGCTGTCGATCTCCAGCCGCTCGCACGTGAGCTTCACGATCGAGCGGTCGATCGTACCGTCGCCTTCGATCTCGGCGAAGTCGCGCACGCGGCGTAACAGTCGGTTGGCGACTCGGGGTGTTCCACGTGAGCGCGCAGCCAGCTCCTTAGCGCCCTGTGGGTCACAGGGTATTTCCAGCAGGCGCGCGCTGCGCAAGATGATTTTCTGCAGGTCTTCTACAGGATAGAAGTCGAGCCTCAGCGTCACGCCAAAACGCTCCTGAAGCGGCTTGGTGAGCAAACCGGTGCGCGTGGTCGCCCCGATTAGCGTGAACGGCTTCACGTCCACCGGAATGCTCTCAGCATAGGCACCGTCGCCGGTCATGATGTCGATCCGAAAGTCCTCGATAGCCGGGTACAGCGCTTCTTCTACCGGCGCGCTGAGGCGGTGGATCTCGTCGATGAAAAGCACGTCGCCGCGTTCGAGTCGGGTCAACAGTCCGGTGAGCACGCCCTTATGCTCGACCGCAGGACCGCTCGTGACGAATAGCTGAACGCCCATTTCGCGAGCGAGAATGTTTGCAAGTGTTGTCTTGCCAAGGCCTGGTGGTCCGCAGAACAAGATATGGTCCAGCGGCTCGTTGCGCTTTAGCGCAGCCTTGACATAGACGTTCAGATTTTCCCTGTGTTTTTGCTGACCGACAAAGTCGTCTAACCGCTCGGGTCGGAAAATCCGGTCGAATCGTTCGTCGTCGGAGAACGGTCCAGCACCGACGACGCGCGTCGTCTCGGAAGGGGCGTCGGGTGAATTCGGCACGGGCCGCATGTATAGCGCAGAGGGTCGAGACACTCACGTGTCGAAGTCTCGAATCGAGCCTCCTTCCGAACGGACGGGATTTCGCTGACTTGGGCGATCCAGCGACTCGGTGCTTGCGGCCGATCCGTAGCCTGGCCAGGCTGCTGGCGTGTCTCGCTCCTGGACTCGGATAGGCGCCGCGTGGTGCGCCCTGTCGACCGTGGTCGTGGCGGCTGCCTCGGACGCCCGCGCCGACGGCCCGGCCACCAAGACAGTCGAATCAGCGGTCGCGCGCGCTCTCGTGCCGGGCCGTGTTCACGCCAAGGGCTACGCTGCGTTCATTTGGGAGAAGCCCCAGAAGCTGGGCAAGAAGCTCGGGTATGTGCGACCCGGCGATTCGGTCGCGCTCCGCAGCACCGAGCGCCGGGTCGGGGTGGGTTGTGCCGGCGGATTCGTCCCGGTCGAGCCACGCGGTTTTATCTGTCTGGACCGATCGGCCACGCTCGATCCCAGCGATCGCTACGTCCGCTCGATGGCGCTGTTGAAGATCTCCGCGGATGCGTTACCGCTGAAGTACGCGCTGTCGAACGGAACGCCGATGTATCGCCGGCTGCCGAGTCGCACTGAGTGGACGCGGTCGGAGCGGTTCCTCGGAAAGCCTGGCAGTCATAAGCCGCTCAGCTGGGGGAACAAGGGACACGAGAAACTCGCCGAGGCGTGGACGGGTGAAGCGCCCGACCGTATGCCGTTCTATCTCCGAGATGGCGGCTCCGCGTCGAGCAGCAAACCGCTGGGCTTGGTGCGCCGCCACATTCCGCTCGGGTCGATGCTCGCATACGTCCGCGCCTTCGAGCACGCCGGGCGGCAGTGGCTGGCCAGCGCTGACGGCACGGTGGTGCCGGCCGACCGAACCCGTCCGTTTCGCGAGTCGAAGTTCGCCGGATCGCAGCTGACAGACTCGCTAACGCTGCCGCTGGCGTGGATCCGCAAGCGCGCGCGACCGCAGTTCGTGTTGAAGTCGGGTCAGGCCGTCAAGACCGGCAAGCGCTGGACTGTTCGAACCCACGTCGCGCTCCAGAGTGGGCCGCCCGTTACCATAGCCGGACGCCGCTACTTGCCGACCAAGCAGCCATCGACGGCCGGCGATACGCTGTACATCGCCGAGCGCGACGCGACCGTTGTCAAGCGACGCGACCTGCCATTCGGCGTGACCGCCAAGGACAAATGGCTGGTTGTGAGCATCACTCAAGGCACGCTCGTCGCGTATCAGGGCACCAAGCCGGTGTTCGCCACGCTCGTGTCTCCCGGCGTGGGCGGTCCGCCCCATCGGGGCAAGTCGCCGGTCAAGACCAGCTCCACGCCGGTCGGCATCTATCGCGTTACATACAAACACCGGGCGGCGACGATGAGTCCGGAACAGGGCGAAAACCGTAAGTTTTGGATCGCCGACGTTCCTTATACTCAATATTTCCACGCGCCATTTGCGCTGCACGTGGCGTATTGGCACGAGAACTTTGGCGAGTACATGAGTGCCGGCTGCATCAACGTGTCGCCGCAGGACGGCAAGTGGCTGTTCGACTTCACCGGCCCGCGCGTTCCCGAGGACTGGAACGGCGCCGCCGCGAGCAAGGCGAACGGGTGGGGTAGCTACGTTGTGGTCGTACGCTAGGCGCTACTGATCTAGAAGCTGTGAATGTAGCCGAGCGTCGGTACGATCGTGGTCAGCCCGTTGCCAAGGCTTTGCCGCAGCGCAAATTCGACATTGACCTGGCCCTGGGCGAATATCGGCACTTCAAGGCCGAGCGCGAGCTGCCCGTAGAGCGGTCCGCCGGTTTGATAGACGTTGAGGAAGCGCTTCGAGTTGACGTCGCGGACCTCGACATTGTCGATGCGGCCGTACGTGTTCCCCACGCCGAGCGAAAAGGCAGCGTACGGGCGAATCGTCATGCTCACGAACGGGTCCTCCCAGATATAGAACGCAAATCGGCCCTCGACGTGGATCGGCAATAGGCCACTGCCGTCTTCGCGTTCCGGGCGTCCGGGGATGACGATGCCCAGGCGCCCACCCACGGTCATGCGCTTCATGAGGACGTATTCGTACTGCAGCGAGATCCGAAACGTGCCGGGGGCGACGGTGCTGAACTCGCCGCCCCTGCCGGGGTTCGGCTTTTGGTTGTAAAACCCGCCGTCGGGGAAGAAACACGAGTACTTGCCGCTATCGATGGACTCCGGGGTGCAAGCGCCCTCGTCAGACGTCGCCGAGATCGGTGAGAAGTCAGCCGAGGCAAACAG
>JAUIKB010000294.1 GCA_030430975.1 Polyangia bacterium | reverse complement strand
TGCAGTACGACATGTACCACGTCTACACCGTCGACGAGCACACCATCCGCGCCATCGGGCTGTTGGCCGGCATCGAGACCGAGCGGCTGATCGACGATCACCCTGTGGCCTGCGCGGTGGTCAAGGAAGCCGCCGAGCATGAGGAAGATGACAAGCGGCGCCGGGACGAGATCGAAAGGCGCAACAAGCTCGACAACATGTGTTACACGCTGGAAAAGCAGATCACCGAGAACAAGGAAAAGTTGGGCGACGTGTCTGCCATCGAGGACCTCATCAAGGACGGCCGCTCTGCGGTTGAACAACAGGACGATGCCAAGGTGCAGGACGTGCTTGAGCGCCTCGAAAAGGAAGCTCACGCCATGGCCAGCAAGCTATACGAAACGGCTGGCGCTGAAGGCGGCGCGCCGCCCCCCGGTGGGGCGCCCGCGGACGGCGGTGACAGCGACGGCGACAAGAAGCCCAAGGGCGATGTGATCGACGCTGAGTTCGAAGAAACGAACTAATCGCCGCCAGCACGGCGCCAGGCTCGAGTCCCGGCGCTCGGTCGACCTAGGAGTCGACACCGACAGCGCATGACCCCGGTCATGCGCTGTCCGTTTTTCTACCTTGCCTGATACAGTGTCCAGGCCGTGCGCGAACTGGATGTCGTCATCGTTGGGGGTGGACCCGCTGGAATCGCGACCGCGCTGTTCGCCCTGCACGCCGATCGCGATCTCGCAAACCGCATGGTCGTGCTTGAAAAGGCGACGTACCCGCGCGAGAAGTTCTGCGCTGGCGGCGTGGGCATGCGCGCCGACAACCTACTGGCGTCGATCGGCTTGCGGATCGACGTGCCGTCGGTGTGGGTAAGCGGCGTCGCCTTCGCCGCCGGTGGCAAATCCGTCGAAGTGCGCGACGGGACGATCGGCCGCGTGGTGAGGCGGAAGCAGTTTGACCACGAGCTAGCGCGCGCTGCGGCAGATCGGGGGGCACAGATCATCGAAGGCGCGCGCGTCACCCGCGTCGAAGTCGATCGTAGCCGGCCGCATCCGGTGCGGGTCGAGACCTCGCGAGGAGAGTTTCGTTGCAAAGTGCTGATCGGTGCCGACGGCGTCGGCAGTCAGGTCCGCCGCGCGCTCGGCGTGCCTGGAGGGACGTTCCGCGCCCAGGCGCTGGAGCTCGATACCGAACCGCTTGATGACGATTTTGACCGCGACCTGCTGGTGTTCGATGTCAATCGGCGCGACCTAAATGGGTACTACTGGGAGTTCCCAACGGTCATCGACAATCGACAGATGGTGTGTCGCGGCGTGTACCTGCTCAAGAGCAACCGACCCGAGGGCGACGTCGAGATCCGCGATGTGCTGTCCGACGAGCTCGCTCGACGCGGCCTCGACATAGACAACTTCCGTCAGAAACGCTTCGGCGAACGAGGTTTCGAACAGCACCGGGCGTACGCCACGGCGAACGTGCTGTTGTGTGGCGAGGCGGCGGGAATCGATCCGATCACCGGCGAGGGCATCGCGCAGGCGATTCAGTACGGCGCCGTCGCGGGACGGTATGTCGTCGAAAAACTCGACGCGCGCGACCTTGCGTTCGATGACTGGACACGCACGGTGCACCGACGCCACGTGGGGGTCGATCTGCGCTTTCGGTCGCTAGGCGTGCCGCTGTTTTACGGAGCCTACCGGCCGCCGGTGGAACAATTTCTGCTCAATAATCCGCAGTTTGTCCAAGTGGGTCTACGGCACTTTGCCGGCAAGCCATGGGGCACGTCCGCGGTCGTATCGGCAACGTCGCGGGCAGCGTGGTACGCCATGAAAGCTGTGATAGCCGGGCGCGCGCATCACGCCGCAGAGATGGCGAAATGACCGCACTTCGTCGGCGCGAGATTTATTGAATATTCCCCGAACGACCGCCGCGCTCGGCCAATCAGCGTGCACATAGCCGCGCGGCATTGGACCGCGAAGTTTCGGTAGCGCGCGCCCCACCCCGGGCGGGTTGCAGTTTCGCCAGACGCGAATAACCTCCGCCTATGTCGACGATCCGTCTCACCGCGCTGAGCGCACTGCTGATCTCCTCCGCGTTCGCGTGCACAACCGGCGCCCCGCCCAAGGAACCGGATCAGGCTCCGCTCCCGACCGGCACCGGACAACCCGAAGCCGAGAAGACCAGCGTAACCCCGCAGACCCCACCGGAAAAGGTCGACACGCCAAAGAACGTCTTGATGATGGCGCGCGTCCGGAACCCAAGGCGCGCCATGGAGACCATGTCGAACTGGGCGGGCCTCGGCAACATGTGGCGTACCGCGCTCGATCAGGAGATTCCTGGCAATCAGGACGTCGTGCTGTTCGACGCGCCGGTAGAGATGGCGATGACGCTGAGCGCAGGTTCGGCGTTCCCGGTAGTTCGCCAGGCGTGGAGCATCGGACTGACGTCCTTTCGCGCCGGGCTGTCGTTCGCGGAGCACATGGGCGGCCGACTAAAGGAAATCGAGACCGGAGTTTACTACGTGAGTAAACACGGCGACTCTTGCGCCCTCGCGCGCGCCCGCGGCATGGCGCCGGCGCGGCTCATCTGCGGTACGTCCCGAGGAGACCTCGAAGCTCTGGTTCCGTTCATGGCGCGCGGACTGCCGGAAGTGAACATGGGCGACTCCGACGCGCATTGGGAGTTCCGGATGGACACCGTGCGCAACGAGCTGGGCGGCCGGGTCGGACGCTTCAAGGGCCTCGGCAAGGCGTACTTCTCATCCAAAATGAAGCGCGAGAATCCGCGTTACGACCGCGCGATCGCCGACGTCGTTCATGAGGTCCTCGAAGAGGGGCAAGCGCTGGTCAACGATATCGACTTGGTCACCGTAGACGCCACCCTGGCAGGCGAACGCATGAACACCAAAGCCGTGTTACGGATGCGCGGGAAGAAGTCGTGGACGGCACAGGCCCTGCTTGACGCGAAGAACGCGACCGCACCGGCGCCGGATCTCTTCTGGTCGCTGCCCGAAGACAGCTACGCGGGGCTCTACGGAAACGGCGGATGGGGCGCCAAATACGCCAAGATGCGCGACACGTTCGTCGACCTCGTCAACGGCTATCTGGAGACGGAAAAGGTCTCGCGCGTGGGTCGAGCGTACGCCGTCGACTTCGTCAAGAAGTCGTGGCTGCCGGACGCCCCGATGGCGTACGGATTCGGACCGATTCCGTTCAAGAAGCGCCCGACGAGCGGCCCCTGGGCACCCAATGCGATCCGCAATGCGGTCGGCTGGCACCTGATCGGCTACAACGAGCCCGCGACGAAGATCACCGCTCAGCTCAACCGCGCGATGAAGGTCCTCAACGAGCGCACGATTCGGCCGCTGATCGAGGACTTCGACTACACTGCGAAACACCTGTCCAAGGTGTCCGCGCGCGGACCCAAAGGCAAAGGGGCGCCACGCGGCACGCGCGTGTACGAGGTGTCGATTCCGGGCAAGCAGTTCAATCGCGGGTGGTCGTCAAAGGTTGGAGCCAAACCAGCGCGCGTTGCACCCCTGGTGTTCTCGCTCGCCGTGATTCCGAACGGAAAACAGACGTGGGTCGGCCTATCCGCAGACGAAACCGCGCTGTACAAAGTGTTCGCGCAGGTGAAGTCCAAGCAGAGTTCGCTCAAGGGGCGCACCGACCTGCAGCTGCTGCGCCGACCCGGTGTCGCGGGCGGTTTCCTCCGCGTGCCCAAGTTCTTCCAGCAGGGACCGCGCGCGTGGGAGGACGGGACCACGCCGGATCTATCCGGCAGCGCGATCCCGTTCGTCGCCGTCGTGAGCGACGGCAGCGGCGGTCCCACGTTGACGATCGAAGCCGAAGCCCAGAGCAGCTCGTTCGCCAACATTGGCGGGATCATCCGGTCGATCTTCACGGTGGGTCGCTCGTACAGCACGTCTCCGTCTCCGGTCGTGCCGGTGCCGGTGCCGCCGCCGCCGCCGCCGCGACCGAATCCGTAGTCGCGGCGCGCCGGCGGCGGGACGCGCGTGCTGGCTAAGACCGGGGCCGTTGAATTTCTTCACAGCGCGTTGCGCGCAACCGCGTGAGATTGCGCGCAACGCACGCGGGGCGTTACCGCGTGGGGCGCTGGTGGACCAAGGTGCTGTGAACAAATTCAATCGGCACCAATTCAGTTTTGGGTTGCGCTTAATCTACCCGTGAGTAGATTAAGCGCATGGGACGGCCTCGACGCGGCGCATTTGACGAAGAAACGACGCTGCGTGTGCTGGCGGCGGCCCGGCAGCGGTTCGCGACCCACGGCTTTGGCGCCACGCGACTAGAGGACGTCGCGGCGGATGCGGGTATCAAGCGGCCGTCGCTGCTGTATCACTTCGGAACGAAGCAGCGACTGTACGAAGACGTCGTACGGCGGGCGTGTCGTCAGCTGGCGTCGGTCATCCGCCCGCTGATCGCCGAGCCGTGCGAAGCGCTCCAGGTCGGCGTCGATCGGGTCGTCGACGCGCTGCTGGCGTTTCAGACGCGAGAATCGGCGCTGCTAACCGTGTTGTTGCGCGAGCTCGTCGGCGATCAGGTTGGGTCCGACGTTCTTCAGGAGGAGTTCGTGCCACTCTTGGACGAACTTGAGGGCTGGCTCGGCGCAACCGATGAGTGGCGACTCGGCGCCCAGCCATATCCGATTCGCGCGGCGTTGATGTACGTCATCGCCGGACAGCTATTGCGCGGGGCGATCGGCCCACTCGGTCACCTCACGTTCGGCGAGCGGAATAACGCACGTCCGATCGCGCGTTCTCTTTTTGCCCACGGAGCGACCCAGTCATGACCATGTCTATCAACGCCCCCGTCACCACCCCGCTCCGTTCGGCGCGGGTCGCAAAATCTGCGAGCGCGCTAAGCGCCGTGCCGATGGCCTGGCCCACCGTCGCGCTGGCGATCGCTAGCCCCAGCGCGTGGATCGGCGCCGTCGTCCTCGGCGCGACCGGCTTGCTGCCGTTGTGGGTGGCTGGGGCGCTGGCGACGCTCGCGGCGTTCGTGACGTTTACGCCGCTGCACGACGCGACCCATCAAGCGATTTCGAAAACGAAGTGGGTGAACGAGTTGCTCGGCAGGGTCGCGAGCATTCCGCTGCTCTCACCGTTTCCGGCGTTCCGACTGGTGCATCTGCTTCACCACAAGCACACCAACGATCCGGCGACGGATCCCGACTACTGGTCCGGATCCGGCCCGCGCTGGCTCCTGCCGCTCAAGTGGGCGACGCAGGACGTTCACTACTACAAGTTCTACGCTCAGAACGCTCACCGACGACCGGTGCGGGAACGCATCGAACTGGTCGGCTCCGTACTCGTCGTGGTGTCGGTGTGTACTGTCCTGGCTGTGTCCGGCTACTGGCTGCAGGTGCTGGCGCTAGTCATCGTACCGAAAATCATCGCCATCATGCTGCTGGCGTTCGCGTTCGACTACCTACCGCACCACCCGCACAACGTATTGCAAAAGACCGACAGGTACCGCGCCACGACTATCATCGATCATCGCTGGCTGACGCCGCTGATGCTGTATCAAAATTACCACTTGGTACATCACCTGTACCCTGGCGTGCCGTTCTATCGCTACGGCAAGGCGTTCGTGGAGCGCTACGACGTCTTGAAGAAGGGCGGCGCCCACCGACGCCACCTGTTCGGCACGTCGTCACCGCTGCCGTAGCGCGCGCAAGGCTGATTCAAGGCTGAACCGATCCCGGGATTTCGCGCGTTAGCGGACTTCGAATAGGATCAGTCGGCCTTTGCGGTCGACGGCGGCGAGGCTGGCGGACTGTTCGTCTAGGGCGATGTCTTCGACGTTCCGTCCTTCGACGAGCTTGAGCCGTTCGCCGTCCACGGCGCCGGCGAGCTCGACGCCGTCAGAGCCGCCGCGGGCGAGCCACTGGCCGTCTTTGGTGAACAGCATGCGCTTGACCCACGCGCCGTTGGGGATCGTGCGCTCGGCACTCGGCGCGCTGCCCCACCGCCACAGGGTGGTGTGCCGGCTGCGTCCCTCTTCGGCTAGGTACTTGCTGTTTGGACTGAACGCCAGGCAATCGCTTTCGTTCGGATAACGCACGAGCTTGTGCGGCATCTTCGGCTCGGCGACGTTCCACCACCAGATCGAACCCTGCACCCACGCCACGGCGACCGTCTTCTTATCCGGACTCAATGCGATGCTCTTGACGTCGATGGGCGGCCCCGGGACCGGAATCTCGACCGTGTCACCGCCAGCCAAGTCGTAGATGCGGACGACACCGTCGTGGTGACCCACGGCGAGCTTCGGATACACGAACGACGACGCCGTCGCCTTCGACTCCGCCATGGTGGGGCCGCTCGATTGACGGAGACGTCGTACGTCGAAGACCTCGATGGCCGAACCGCACGTCACCACCAGGTTCTGCTTGGCAAACGCCAGCCCCCCGCGCACCACGTCCCCGCAAGACGCCAGCGTGCGCAGAGGCTTGCCTGTCTTGAAGTCGAAGATCTTCACGGATGAGCTGAACGAGGCCGCCACCCGGGACAGCTTGCGGTGGATCGCCACGGCAGTGCCTTTGCCGCTCGCCTGGGTTTCCCAACGCTTCGCCACCCGGCGCGCGGCCGCGCCACCGATCGCCACCGCTTGCGGCTGGGCTGCCGGCAGCGCGGGCGAGCGCGACGGCTCGAGCTGCGGGGCGCTCTGCGCCGGGGTCGCCGTGGTGCACGCCAGCGTCGCCACTGTTACTGCCATCCCGAACCATCGTGAATCCCAGCTGCGTTTCTGGTTCGCCATCGGCCACAGCCTACAACAGACCGACCGCGCCGCACGACGCGTCAGCCACTGGCGAGATACGCTGCCAACTGCCGCTAGATCCGGTACATGGCGACCAGCGCGATCACGGCGAATCCGAGCGCCACACACAGCACTGCGGCGATCGTCGTCACCAGCGGCGCTCCCCGGCGACCGGGCGCGACGCGGTCGGACTCATCGCCGCTCAGCCCGGCTTCGGCTAAATGCTTTTCAAGATCGCGCTGCGCGCCGTGCGCTCCGGTAACCATGATCACGACCACCAAGCCGAGTGCGGCGCCAGCGAACAGCGCCGCCAAGAGCCGCGCACGACTCAGTCGCGTTTGATCGCGCTTGTAGGCGTTGATGGTACCGTCGACCCACAGCTGCTCGTGCACCG
>JAUIKB010000293.1 GCA_030430975.1 Polyangia bacterium | reverse complement strand
ACCCGGGAACGCCGTCGACCGGCATGCCCGCAGAGTCGCGAATGAACAGATCGATATCGCTTTCCGAGCCGCCCGCCACGGTCACCGTGAACTCGGTGTCGTCGGCCACTTCAAAGGGGAACCAGTCGTGATCGCTGGACCCATCGGCACCGTTGCACATCACGGCGCTGATCGAGCCCGGCGTTAACGGTGGCGTCGACATCACCTGAGTAACGTCGTCGTTGTCTTCGTACATGTCGTCCACGCACACAGTGGTCGAGCCACCGCACGACTGCGAAGTGGGGACGCATTGTCGCGAGGTCTTGCCGTCGACGCTGGTGATGTCGGTCGCCGAGCATTCGTAGCCGGACCCGCAGTCTCCGCCGGAACACGCTCTGCCGCAGTACGGGTCACTGCCGACCAGGAAACAAGTGTCGTTGGGACCGCCGCACTGAGCGTCGGTCGAGCACGATTCGCACAATCCCTGACCGCCGCTGCCGCCGCTGTTGGTCACGGTCATCTTGTACGTGCCCTTTTCAGGGGCCTGCGTTCGATGGTCGCAATCGCCCTCCGCGTCGTCGTCGTCGTTGACGATCATCAGGTAGTAGATGTCGGCGGTCGCGCCCATGCCAGCGCTGGCGACGGGGTTGGGGACGTCAGCACCCCAGGTGCCGTTGTTCTCGGTGCCGTCCAACAGCACCATAGATACCTGCGACATCTCCGATAGGTTGGGAGGCGATCCCGGGTCTTTTTCCGCGTAGAGGAACAGCGGGGGACCTTTCAGCCGCATGTCTTCGGTTACCTTCGCCGTCACGGTCAGGTTGGCGATAGTGTTCTCGTCCTTCGGCGTGTGGGTGACCACGGGTGCTTCGCCAGGACAGCCTGGCTTGGTCGGCTTTAGGAGGGTGATCTGGTATGGGTCTCGCATGACCGCCGGGTTGTCCCCGTCGTCGGCGGATAGCCGTAGTTCGTAGGTCGAGTCAGCCTCGATCTGAGCATCGGAGGGACACCAGCTCCACTTGGCGGACAGGCCGCTCAGCTGCTGTAGATCCGAGCCGAGCAGTTCGTTCTCCTGCTTGATGTCGACCGCCGGCGAGTCGTCGTCCAAGACTTCAACGTCGATCTCCATGCACTTCTGTTGTCCGAGATCGAGCGCCGTGCCAGAGCCCTTCGGCCGGACGAAGCGCGGTGACGTGCTGGCGCCGACAGCGGCCCGCACATCCACCTGAATCGTTTGTTTCGTGGTCTCGGACCCGTCGGAAACGGAAAAATCGAACGCGCGCAGCCCGACGTCGGAAGCGAGCGGCGTCCACTTGAAGATAGCCGTGTTGGCGCCGGCGGGATCGATACGCGCCCGCTGATTGATGTCGGGAATGTCCGCGCCGAAAAAGAACCGCAGTTGATCGTTGTCCGCGTCGCTCGCTCGCAGGTTGATGCGGAGTTCGGTGTTCACTGCGACAACATGGTCGGTGAGCGACTCAAACACCGGCTTGGTGTTGAACTCGCGCTCCTCGCCACCGCATGCGATGGACAGCAGGGCCGTGATCAGGCAAGAAGTAAGCAGGCGTCGCTTCATAAGGGTGCTCCCATTTTAGCCTTCTGCAGCGCGTCACGCGGCAATTACCGGGAAATCGCATGACACTGAAATTCGGGCGTTGACCGACTCGGCAATCCCAGGTATTGAAGTGTACTCGAATGTAGGTGTGAGGGTTACTATGTCATACTCAGCAAGTACCAGAATTAAAGGCATTCCGTGGATCATCCCGGCGATCATGAGCCTCGCGGTGGGCAGCACCGGGTGTTCATCCAGCGATTCCGATGATTCTGGCCCGACGCCAGGCCAGGTGACCAACGAGGACGGCGACGCGCCGCTCTCCGATGTCGACGCCCTGTTGGACGGCGCGCCGACCAACGACAAGTTGCCCGACGAGGGCAAAGCTGACGCCGTCTACCCGGCCGAGTTCAACGACCTAGTGGACACGCAGTCTCGTGTTCTCAGCCAGGGGAGCCGCGGCGTGTGCTCGATCTTTTCGACCGTCGCGCTGATGGAGCACCTCTATATCAAGGAAGGCACGATCACCGAGCCTGACTTCTCGGAGCAGGCGCTGCAGTGGAGCAGCAAGATCGAACTCGGAGCTTTTCCTAATACCGGCGGCAGCAGCGCCAGTCGTAATCTCGAGGCCATCAACAAGTTCGGCCTATGGGAGGAGGCGGCTTGGCCGTACGAGCCGCGCAAGTGGACGTCAGCCAACGACCCGGAGTGCACGGGCGAGGACGATCAGCCCACGCTCTGTTACACGAACGGCTCGCCTCCCGAGAGCGCCATGACGCAGAAGCGCTGGTACCTGCCGCGCGGTCGTTGGGTTAGCTCGCGAGTGCGCAGCCTCAAGGCCGTCATGTTCGAGAAGAAGATGGCCGTCGTCGCGGGCATGACGTTCTACTACCAGAGCTGGAACCACCGCGGCTCGAAGCTCAAAACCGACAACGACCTGTGGCGTAAGGGAATCGTCACCTATCCAAACGAGGACGACAAGACCAGCAGCTTGGAAAAGCGCGCCGGTCACTCGATCCTGCTCGTGGGGTGGGACGACAACATGGAGGCCCCAAAGCGCGACAAGGATGGCGAGTACCTCAAGGACGCCGACGGCAACGTCGAGATGGAAAAGGGCTTTTTCCTCTTCAAGAACAGCTGGGGCAAAGGCAGTTTCGGCAAGGATAACCCGAACGGGGACGGCTACGGCTGGCTCTCCTACAAGTACGTCGAAGAGGAAGCGCGATCCTACATCAGCGGCGTGCCGGAAGTTGAGATCCCCGCCGAGGCCTGCAACGACGAAGTCGATAACGACCGCGACGGCGACGTGGATTGCGATGACGCTGACTGCACCGACGATGCCGCCTGCCAGGGTGATTCGCTCGACTACACTAACGACACGAGCGTCCCGATTCCCGACAACGACTCAGCGGGCGCTACGTCTACCATCGAGGTACCGGACGGCGGCAAGGTGCAGGCCCTCAGCCTCACGGTCGACATCACGCACTCGTACAAGGGCGACCTAACGGTTAGCTTGATCAGTCCCACGGGTACCGAGCACATCGTGCACGACGGTACCGGAGCGGGCGATGATGACGTCAAAGGCACGTTCACCATCAACGCCTTCGTAGGCGAAGACGCTGCCGGCACTTGGACCCTGAAGGTCGTCGATAGCGCGAACGCCGACACCGGAACCATCAACAGCTTCGGCCTGTCGATCACGCGCTGCTCTGGTGACGATTGCGACACGACCGGCAGCAAGTACGAGCCGACCGAGACCGCGACGATTCCGGACAACGATCCGGCCGGCGTTAGCACCGACATCACTGTCGCAGACGGCGATACGGTCAACGGTATCGTGGTGAACGTCGATATCGCCCATCCTGCTAAGGGTGACCTGACCGTCAAACTGCAGAAAATCGGTGAAGGCGAAGCGACGCTGATCGAAGCCGACGCAAGCGATGGCCCGTTCGCTCCGCGCACGTTCACCGTGGCCGACTTTGACGGTTCGGGCCCCGCGGGCACCTGGCGCCTCGTGGTCATCGACAGCCTGCAAGGGGACGGACCGGGCACCGTGAACGGCTGGAGTCTAGAATTCCAATAGTCCGAGTGGGCTGACCAGCATCGCCCTGGTCACGGGACACGCATCTTCAGCGCGTCCAACATGGAAGCGGCCGCGTCGATGACGCGGCCGTCTTCCGTTTTGGGGTGGCCAAAAACTACGGCAACTACCGGTCGCGTGGTAGAGGCGGGCATGCGCCCTCACCGGACATGGCTCGTCGTCGCACTGCTGACCCTAGCGTGTTCGGAGAATCGCCAAACCTCGGCGTCCTCCCAAACTCCCCAAGCGGCATCCACTGAGCCGGGCCGCCCGCCCAACGCTCCCGCGTCTAGCGTGAGCGCCGTCCCGACCCCGCCAGTTGCCACAGCGAGTGCATCGGCGCCGCCCGCATCGGCGTCTTCTGTGACGTCTGCCATGCCCGCGCCGAGCGCCGATCCACCGGACGCCGCGCCGGAGGCCTTGGGCGTTCAGCTGGCCGACGCGGACGGCAAGCTGCTGCCGCAAACGAAAGAAAAACCCTCTTCGGACGATGCTCTGTTCAAGGCCCGGTCGAGAGCACTGTGGGATGCGATCGTGCAGGACAAGCCGGAGCTGGCAGCCGAGTTCTTTTTTCCGAAGATCGCCTACCTGGACGTCAAGGCGAGTCAGCGTCCGGGTCGTGACTGGACCAATCGGCTAATGGCTCATTTCAACCGGGACATTCACAAGTATCACCGCAAGCTCGGGCGCAACCGCGACAAGCTAACATTCGAGCGAATCAAAATCGAACCGGCGCGCGTGCAGTGGATCAAGCCGGGACGCGAGTACAACAAGATCGGTTACTATCGGGTAACGCGCTCGCAAATCGTGTTTCGCAACGTCCATGGGAACATCGCCGCGCTAGAGCTAACGAGTCTCATCTCGTGGCGTGGGCACTGGTACGTCGTGCACCTCGACGGTTTCCAATAGCGTGGTTTCGTATTCGAAGCTGTCTACTGGCGACCGGCGCGACGCGCGCGTCGGCGCGCCTTCCTCAGTTGTCGCTTCAGCTTCATCGAGGCTTGCAGCAGTTTGACCTGTTCCTTTGGGGTGAGGATCTTGCGTAGCGCCGCCATTTGATCGTCCTCGAGCGAGCGGATGGCTTTGCGGGTAGCCAGGAAGTCGTCGATGGCCTTCTTGTACGCGGCCTGGTCATCCGAGTCTGAGCGCGCCAGCTTGCGCAGGGCGCGTCGGTGCGTCTTCTTCTGCTTCTGCAGCTTGGTACGCTTGGCGCGGAAGGTGGCGAAAGTGCTCTCGACCTGTTTGATCTTGGCGGACGTCAGACCAACCTTCTTCTTGAGCAGCTTGCGTCGGGCTTTGGCCAGGCGCTTTTGAACGTCGGCCTTTCCGGTGGGCTGTGCCATGGCCGGGGCCGCGCTTAGCAACACGGCCGCTGCGAGCGTCAGCACCACGAGTCTCATCCAGGTTTTCATTCGTCTTCCTCCAAGAGGGAATTGAGAGCATCGACGACGAGCTGCGCCTCAGCAGGCGACTCGTCACCGGGCATGAACGCAGCTGCCAAGCCGAAGTCGTCGCCGTCCGTGTCCTCCGAACCGGAGTCGTCGAAACCAGCAAACAGATCGTCGTCATCATCGTCGGAATCGAAGGCGGTGGCCGGGGGGACAGGCTCCGGCGGCGTTGGCGACGCGGTCGGTGTCGGCGACGCGGTCGGGGGAGGCGCGCCTAGGCCAACCGACTGGGTCACGGCGGGGGTCGAAAGTGCGAGGCGGCTCGGCGTCGTCGGGTTCGACGCACTCGACCACAATGCGACCGCCGCCGCCGCCGCCGCCGCGCCCGCGAGTCCAAGACCCGGCACCCAGAACTTCCAAGACAGCCAGTTGCGGCTTTGAACGGCCTGGGGAATCTCCGCGACTTTGGCGGCCATCCGAGTTTCAAACGCTGGCGGCGGGGCTTCGGCGGTCTGTTCAAACAGCGCCTGCAGTTCTTTTTCGGGGGCCGCTTGTGCGGAGTCCACCAATCGGAGCAGCACGTCGTCAGACGCTCGGGCAGCCGTGTGGTCGAACAGCGGCTGCAGTCGCTGCTCAAGCGCCGCAAGCTCTTCCGCAGACGGCTCGACGTGTTCGTCGGCGTCGTGGTCCATCACGCGGCTCCTTCGAGGGTGTCTTTGAGCTCGGCCTTGAGCTGTTTGAGGGCCATGTGCACCAACACTCGTGCCGAACCTTCGGTGGTTCCGACAGCTTCTGCTATTTCAGCGTAGGAAAGTCCAGCGTCGAGTCTGAGCAGAGCAGCGTGTCGGCGCTTCTCTGGCAGTGCATCTAGGACCTCTTGAATGCGCGCCCGCGTGCGCTCAGCCGCGAGGAGTTGAGCAGGGTTGGGGGCGAGCTGCGGCGAATCCGACGCGTCCTCACGAGCGCGACGGCGTCGCTCGCCGCGAATCAGGGTATGTGCGCGCTTGACGGCGATCGATGCCAGGAACGCCTTAAAGTTTGTCCCCGGTTGGTACCGGCTGAGCTGCTTATAGGCCAACGTCAGGGCTTCTTGCACCGCGTCCTCGGCCAGGCTGGTGCTGCCGCACTTGCGCGCGGCGACTCGGTACAACATCGACAGGTGCGGCTTGACCAGCTCAGCGTACGCGGTGCCGTCCCCCTCCAGGGCGCGGCGGATGAGTTCGTGCTCGACGGTCACCGGGCCGTGGTTGTCGCAGCTCGGCTTACCGAAAGCCAGTGCGCGGGAAAGGGAGAGCGTGCTCACACCCGTCACATGCCGTGGACGCCCACCGCGTTAATCGGTCGTCACGGAGGGGCTAAGTGTATAAATTATTGAAATTATTGAGAAATGAATGCTCAGTGACGGGCGCCGCGCCGTCCCGAGGACTTTTTTCGCGGCGCTTTCGGTTTCGAAAGCAGTTTCTGCAGCGCGGTGCCGAATGGATCGTCGGTTGGTAGCAGCGCGTCCTCGGGCAGGGAGCGAAAGCCGTCTGACCAGAACTCACCGTCGTCG
This sequence comes from Polyangia bacterium, assembly GCA_030430975.1. Taxonomy (GTDB): domain Bacteria; phylum Myxococcota_A; class Polyangia; order Polyangiales; family Polyangiaceae; genus JAUIKB01. Next base: position 607 of record JAUIKB010000293.1, on the reverse strand, counting down.
ATCAGTCGGTACTTGGCGACCAGTCGTTGGCCGAAGTCGTGGGCTGTTCGTTCCTCGGGCTTGGGCAGCATTCGGCCTGCCAAAAATCCTTCCTGGAAATGAGGTCGGAGGGCTTCTTTGGGGCAAACGTTGAGCAGGCGCACCAGCGCTATACGCTCATCGGCGTGATGCGTGATGCTCCCCGTCGCGTGGGGTACGGCGACCACGTAGAGAAAGCCATGGTTATCCACGCTGTCTTTGAGCGCGAAGGTGGCGGCTACGCGCAGTGACTGAGTCAGGTCCAGCAGCGGAGTAGGGCACGCACCATAGTGCTGCAGAAGCGCCTGTGGATACTCGGGGTGGTCGGACACACCGATGTGGAACTGGAGAGCCCGCCGATTCTTTTGCACGGCGGCCTCACACTCGCCCAGGACGCGGAATCTTGCTTCCAGCGTGGCGCGGGACAGACGCGCGCTCGACGATCGATAGATCGTTGGCAGCAGCGATGAGCGCCCACGGCTGTCTGAATAATCGCGCGACTGCCCGCGGAGCGCCTCATCCAACATGTCACGGACTTCGTCTTCCAGTGCCGCCTCCTCATCGAGGTTATCGAAAATAGCCTCGCTGA
>JAUIKB010000292.1 GCA_030430975.1 Polyangia bacterium | reverse complement strand
GGGCGGCTCGGTCGGGGGCGGCTCCGTCGGGGGCGGCTCCGTCGGGGGTGGCTCACCGCCAGGAGGTGGCTCGCCGCCAGGAGGAGGCTCGCCGCCAGGGGGAGGTCCGCCGCCGGGAGGAGGCGCGCCGCCGCGAGGAGGCTCACCGCCGGGCGGAGGCTGGTTGCTGCCGCACGCCTGGAAGCAGGTGTTGTTGTCGATTCCAAGGCACTGGCACCGCTCGGTACAGCCCCAGCTGAGGGCGAGCGCGGCGTCGTTGCAAGCCTGCTCGAGGTTGGAACCGCCGCCGGACGAGCCGGAAATGCGGTCGCCACCGTCACTGGCCGACCAGGCGGCCAAGGTGGCCATTAGACCGAGTAGGAAGAATCGTTTCATGTGTCTCTTGCCGTTCCTGCTGCCCCGTCCGGCCGACTGGTCGGACCCCGTTCTCGACACTCTGCGTTCCATCCGAGCAAAGATCAAAGAAAATAAAGTTTGCCGTCAGGGTGCACAAAACCGCGCAATTCGAGCGGATTTGTACAGCCCTGCCACCCGAAATTCCAGTTTCGCTGGAACCTCTCACCGGTAGACAAACCTGCTACAGAAACCCCGCGCGCACGACGTCAACCCACCTCAGGCCGACCGGCCGACGCATGGGCCCTTGACCCCTCGGTTCGCGGCCCCATCCTATTAGTGTAACAGTAACACTAAGGCGACTCAGCAGCGCCGGAAGGTCCGAACCATGACCGACGAAAACGCCTGCCATTTTCAACTCGGATATCACGGGAGTGGCCTTGTCACCGACCTCTATCAACTGACGATGGGCGCCGGTTTCGTGCGTGCCGGCGTGGCTGACCGCGAGGCGGTGTTTCACCTGTACTTCCGACGGGCGCCGTTTGGTCAGCACTACGCCATCGCAGCCGGTTTGAACACCGCACTGAGGTTTATTGAGCACGCGCGATTCAGCCACGACGACGTCGAATACCTCCGTACGTTGACCGCCACCGACGGAAGCGCGCTGTTCAGTCGCGACTACTTGGCGATGCTGCGACGGCTGCGGTTCACGTTGGACGTCGACGCGGTACGGGAGGGCACCGCTTGTTGCGCCGGTCTCCCGCTGTTGACCGTACGGGGCCCACTACTGCAGGCTCAGCTCGTCGAATCCGCACTCCTCAATATTCTCAACTTTCAAACGCTGATCGCGACGAAGGCGGCCCGCATATGTGACGCCGCCGGGGACGACCCAGTACTCGAATTCGGCCTGCGACGGGCACAGGGGTTCGACGGAGGGATCAGCGCGAGCCGCGCTGCATACATCGGCGGCTGTACCGCCACGTCGAACGTCGCCGCAGGCAGAGCCTACGGCATTCCCGTCAAGGGCACGCACGCCCACAGTTGGGTCATGGTCTTCGACACCGAGCAGGTCGCTTTCGAGCGCTACGCGGATGCCATGCCGGCCAACTGCGTGTTGCTCGTGGATACGTATGACACTCTACGGGGCGTTCAAGCAGCGATCGAGGTTGGCCGCCAGCTGCGCCAGCGCGGACACGAACTGCGAGGTATCCGTCTCGACTCGGGCGATCTCGTCGAACTTTCGCGCACCGCTCGCCAGCGCCTGGATGCGGCCGGTTTCTCGACGACGAAGATCGTTGCCAGCAACGATCTCGACGAACACGCGATCGGAGAGCTGAAACGGCGCGGCGCGGCGATCGACGTCTGGGGCGTCGGCACGCGCCTGGTGACCGGCTACGACCAGTCCGCGCTCGGCGGCGTGTACAAGCTGGCCGCGCTCGCCGACGAGGCCGGCCGGCTGGTGCCGAAAGCGAAACGATCGGACGATGCCGCAAAGAACTCCATTCCCGCACGCCAGGGCGTGCGCCGCTATCACGTGGACGGGAAGCCGGTAGGCGATGTGGCATACGAACTGGACGCCGGTCGGGTCGACGACGCCGTTACGCTGGACGGAAGCCAGCGATGGAACGCCACGGGCGACCCGCATGAACTGCTCACGCGAGCGATGACTCGTGGGCGCGCACTGCCTGCGCCGAAGCTGTCTGAGATCCGGGACCACGCAGCAACCCAGCGCCGCGTTTTCCGCGCCACGACGTGTGATTACTTCGTCGGCCTCGAATCCGCTCTGTATCGAACACGCCTTCGGCTAACGTCCGACCGGGACGAAGGGAACGCGAAGTGAAGTCGCTCAGGACCGCAGCAGTCGCCTTGAATCAACTTCCGCTCGACTGGGACGGAAACGCCGAGCGCATCGCCAACGCACTGGACGAGGCGCGCGACCGCGAGTGCCACGTCGTTTGCCTACCGGAGCTCTGCATCAGCGGCTACGGATGCGAAGACGCGTTCTTTGCCGAACCCACGCGGCGCTTAAGCCGGACACTGCTCATGGAGCTGGTGCCGCGCACCAAAGGCATGATCGTCAGCTTCGGATTGCCACTGCTCCACCGCAGCGCGCTGTACAACAGTGCGTGCCTGGCAGTCGACGGACGGATAGTCGGCTTCGCGGCCAAGCAGGCGCTCGCTGGCGATGGCATCCACTACGAGCCACGATGGTTCAAACCGTGGCCGGCCGGCGTACACGCAACGATCGAATTCGGGAGCGCGCAGTACCCCATCGGTGACCTGCTGTTCGATTGCGGAGGCATTCGGATCGGCTTCGAAATCTGCGAGGACGCGTGGGTTGCTCAGCGTCCCGGCATCGCGCTCAGTCGTGACAACGTCGATGTGATCTTGAACCCGAGTGCGAGTCACTTCGCCTTCGGCAAGTACTGGCAGCGCCGCCGGCTGGTGCTCGAAGCGTCGCGATCGCTCGGGGTCAGCTACGTGTACGCCAATCTGCTGGGCAACGAGGCGGGCCGGGCCATCTATGACGGAACGACGCTGATCGCCACATCGGGGGAGCTCGTAACGGAGGGTCGCCGTTTTTCGTATCGGGACCACGAGCTGACGACGGGCGTGGTGGATGTCGAAGCTACCCGCACCGCCCGAGCGCGCATCGCTGCCGATCACGCGCACCAGCAGGATCAAATGCGGACGGTTTCGTGCAGCTTCGACTACGCACCCCCGCCGTACGAGGTTCATGCCCCGCATCAGGACAGCTGGCAGCGAACGGACTCCGAGCAAGAAGAGGAGTTCACTCGCATCACCGCGCTCGGGCTCTTCGACTATCTGCGGAAATCCCGCGCCGGCGGGTTCGTCATCTCGCTCAGCGGCGGCGCCGATTCGGCGGCGTGCGCATGTCTGGTGCGCATCGCGCTGGAGTTCGCTGCACTCGACCTCGGCATCGAAGGCGTCAAACGCCGGCTGGCGAGCCCACCGGAAGCTACCGATCTCGATGCGCTGTCCGCCGCGCTGCTAACGACGGCCTACCAAGCGACCAACAACAGCAGCGACGTGACGCGTCTGGCAGCCCGCAAAGTAGCGACGGCCATCGCGTCAACTCACTACGAGCTCGACGTGGACGACCTCGCAACAGGCTATCGCCAGCTAATCGAGGCCGCGATCGACCGCGCGCTAACGTGGGATCAAGACGACCTCACGCTGCAGAACATTCAAGCGCGGACCCGCGCGCCGAGCGTGTGGATGCTAGCGAACATCAACAACGCACTGCTGCTATCGACGAGCAACCGCTCGGAGGCAGCTGTTGGCTACGCGACGATGGACGGCGATACGGCCGGGGGCTTGAGCCCGATCGCCGGAATTGACAAGGCGTTCCTTCGGCAATGGCTCCGCTGGCTCGAGCGCACCGGCCCCCGTGACCTGCGCCCAATACCCGAACTCGCCGCCGTTAATGCGCAGCAACCCACGGCCGAGCTACGTCCCGCGAGCAGTAAACAAACGGACGAGGCCGACCTGATGCCATATCCGCTCCTCGACGCGGTGGAAGCGCGCGCGATCCGCGACAAACACTCGCCGGCGCAGGTGCTGCGGATGATGCACGTTGAGTTTCCGACCTATCAACTCGATCAGCTCGCCGCCTGGGTCGAGCGCTTCTATCGGCTGTTTGCCCGGAACCAATGGAAGCGTGAGCGATACGCGCCGTCGTTTCACGTCGACGATGCCAACCTGGATCCCAAGACCTGGTGTCGCTTTCCCATCTTGTCGGGTGGCTTCGATCGTGAGCTAAGAGAGATGCATGAAGAACTCGAGCGAATGCGAGCGGAGGACGTCTGATGGCCTACAGCTATGAGTACCCGCGGCCTGCGCTAACGGTGGACTGCGTCGTATTCGGTCTCGACGACGACGAACTGAAGGTGCTGCTGATCCGACGCGGAGGGGAGCCCTATGCGGGTCGTTGGGCGTTGCCGGGCGGCTTCGTGCAAATGGACGAGACGACCGAGGACGCAGCACGGCGCGAGCTCCAAGAGGAAACCGGCCTCGAGCGGATCTTCCTCGAACAGCTGTACACGTTCAGCGACGTCGACCGCGATCCGCGCGAGCGAGTCGTCACCGTGGCATACTACGCGCTCGTCAAGATGAGTGATCATCGGGTGCAAGCCGCGACCGACGCGGCCGACGCCGGCTGGTTCGCGGTTTCCGAGGCCCACGCCTTGGCGTTCGATCACGACAAGATCCTGGATGTGGCGTTGACACGTCTGCGCGGCAAAGTGCGATATCAGCCGATCGGTTTCGAGCTGCTGCCGAAGAAATTCACGCTCACTCAGCTTCAGCGTCTGTACGAAGTTGTGCTCGAAACCAAACTAGACAAGCGCAATTTCCGCAAGAAGATCCTCGGTATGGACCTGCTCGTCGATCTCGAGGAGGTCGAGAAAGACGTCGCTCATCGGGCGGCGCGTCTGTACCGGTTCGATCGGACGAAGTACCGCGCGCTGGTCAAGCAGGGGTTTACGTTCGAACTCTAAGACGCGGTTACGTTCAGGTGCCGAACCGATAGAACGTCGCGCCGGCGACGGACAGCGGCGTCGGTGCGTTCTTGAGCTTCTTGCCCATCGCCTCCACGGCCTCGGTATCGATGTACAGCCCGGGGCCCCAGCCGTGGGCACCCGAATCGTCTTCGTGCGTGGCCGTCTCCGCGTACAGCGCGCGCCGCAGCGGTTCGCTCGGTCTCGAAACGGAGGCCACGCGCATTTCGCCGAGAAACTCCGTCGAAGGCAGATCGGGCTCCGACTCCGGTACCCAGCGGCTGCCGTGCGTCAAGACCGCTGCGCAACCGAAGCCGGCATCAGTAAGTCGCCCGCGCAGCGCCTTGAGCCACTTGAACGGGTCCTGCTTCTCGTCGCCGTCACCGAACTCGAGATACGTAGCGTGTCCAAACTCGACCACTCCGACGACGTCCGCGATCGGCTCCGCTCGGAGGCCATCTCGCGCGGTGTCACGGAACAATTCGAAACGCTCGACGAACGCCTCTGGATCGAGCGAGTACTCGTCATCCTCGACTTCAACGTAGGTCAGCAAGGCTCCGTAGGCGTTCTCGTCGACGAGCGTTTCGGACATGGCGGCAAGCTAGCGCAAACCCGCGCGCTGGCGCCACCTCACGCTGGCGTCTATGGCCAGACGCCCAAACTTCGAAACAAAGTGGGCCGCGCCGCCCGGGGGCTATTGCCACAATGCCGCGGCGTGCTTCGGACTGTCGATCGGGATGCAACGGAGTTCAACGCCGCCGCAGCGCAGCTTGGCCGCAAGTGGCCAAGCTGACGCCCGACGAGCTGTCGTGCACCGCGCTTTCAATCGCCGGCTGCTCTTCCGAACGGACGCCGGTCGAGATATGCCGTTGCATCGATGGCGCGCGCGTCGCGTCCGTAAGCGAATCATTCCAGACTGAGTTGGCTGCCACGCGGCAAGGGTGGGTCTCTCTCTGAACCTGTCCCCAATGGTGTGCGTTAGAAGTGGGTCAGGATTTGCACAGATCGCCGATGTTTCGTTAGTGACCGCGGGCTGCGGCGACGGCGGCGAGGGCTGCTCGCGCCTTGTTCCGGGTTTCGTCGCATTCGAGTTGCGGGTCGCTGTCCGCCACGATGCCCGCGCCCGCGGTGACTTCGAAGCGGCCGGCACGTTTCACCACCGTTCGAATGGCGATCGCCAGGTCGAGGTCGCCACCGCTTGTGACGTAGCCGACCGCGCCGCCATAGGCACCGCGCGGGCGCTTTTCTAGCTCACGGATGATCTGCATGGCGCGGACTTTTGGCGCACCGCTCAGCGTGCCTGCGGGAAATGTCGCCCGAACCACGTCCCAGGGCCCGAGACCATCCCGTACGCGTCCGTTCACCTCGCTGACGATGTGCATGACGTGGCTGTAGCGTTCGATCACCATGTTGGTGGGCAGCTGAACGGTTGACGGCTTTGCGACACGACCAACGTCGTTGCGCGCCAGATCGATCAGCATCACGTGCTCTGCGCGCTCTTTTGGATCGGCGAGGAGTTCGTCGGCAAGCGCGTCGTCTTGTTCCGCCGTCTCGCCACGGGGTCGCGTCCCCGCGATCGGGCGCAACGTGACGACTCCAGCCTCGCTTCGCACGAGCGTTTCAGGGCTGGCCCCGATGATGTTCACCGGTTCGTGACCTTCGTGCTCGGGAAGATCCAGCAGGTACATGTAAGGCGCCGGCGAGAGCACTCGCAGGGCGCGGTAGACGTCGAACGGATCGGTGTCATCGGCGGGGACAGAAAACGTGCGAGCCGGTACGACCTGGAAAGCGTCGCCAGCGCGGATGTACTCTTTGACGGTTTCGACCGCGGCGCCGTACTCGGCATCCGTCATGTTGACCGTGACGTCGTCCGGCTGAGCCGTGCGATCCGGTGGCGTCAGCGGCGCGAGCGCAGGCACGTTGGCGAGCTGCTCGCACGTGCGCTCAAGCTCCGCCTCGTCCCGCGCGGCGATCGTCGCGGTGTGGGTGAGGTTGTCGAAGACCACGACGGTGGCGCCGATCAGCAGCCGAGCGATCGGGCCCGCCTGCGGCCAGGGCTCGACCTTGGTGGCAAACGAAACGATGTCATACGGAATGAGCCCAACGGCCGACGTCCGGAAGCGCTCGGCTACGTCGTCGTGTTGCGCTGCGCCGCGCGGAATGAGCCGATCTAGCTCCGAAAACGGGTCGACCGAGTCGGATCCGGTGAGGATCAGCTGGGCCTCAGGGCGAATCCCCAAAATCGAAAACCGGCCCCAACGCTCACCTGGTACGACGCTCTCGAACAGAAACGCGTGCTCATCATCGCCCAACTTGCGGAATGCGGAGACGGGTG
>JAUIKB010000291.1 GCA_030430975.1 Polyangia bacterium | reverse complement strand
CCGGATATCGATCCGACGACCGTCGCGGCGGTGGGCGCGTGGCGTGCCGCGATCAGCGCGAGCGACGCGCTGCTCATCGCATGCCCCGAATACGGCCATAGCCTGCCTGGCGCGTTGAAGAACGCGATCGACTGGGTGATCGGTACTGGCGAGCTGGAGTCAAAGGTCGTGGCGACTACCGCGTCGACTCCGGCTGCGTATCGTGGCCTCAAAGGGCTGTTGGCGCTGTCAGTGACACTGGGGGCCGTCAGTGCGCAGCTGGTAGGCGGCGAGCCGATCGCGCGTGACGATGGCGCGGACGAGCAGCTGACGGATCTCCTCGGCCAGCTGGCCGCAGCGTGTCGCGAGCGGCGCGATACCGTCGACCCACTCGCCTAGCACAGGATGCCGTCACCGGTCGCGAGGGTCGCCAGACTGTCCGCCTGACCGATGATGTCCGAGATGATCTTCGCCAAACCGCCAACGGAGTCGGCCGCTGCGCTGGCCCCGGCTGCTGCTAGGCCGCAGCCGGCGTCGTTCCAGTTGGTCGGATCGTCCGACGGCGTACCTCCGGACAGCACCACGATCGCGCCGAGCAGTTTCTTTGCCTTGGTCAGCTCGAGCGACAGCCAGACGCCACCCGCCGTACCGATCACGCCGGTCATGCCGCCGAGTGTGCCCAGGCGATTGGCGAGATCGATCAGATTGTTCATGCTCGTTTCATACTGCTGAATGTCCTCGGCGCCGCCGGTGCCGCGTTCGAGCACTCCTAACAGCTCGCCGGTCGCCGAGTCGAAGCGCCAGAACGCGACGGGCGCCCCGCTCGCCGGGACAAGGCGGTGTGAATCCGTGTAGCCCTGCATGGCGATACGCCAGCGGGCGACGAGCTCCGGCGATAGTCCTGTGATCACGCTGTCGACGCCGGTGAACGGTGGTACGTGCACGAGCGTTTCGCCCGCTAGCTGCTCGCGCGTACTGGTCGGAAACAGCGACGCCTCGATCACCGCATACCGCGCGGTTGCGGCGGCGGTCTCGCGTAGCGACACCCGTCGGTCGCTCGAAGTCGCCGCGTACGGATGGAGCGGGACGAGATCGATGCGCCGGGCGATCGCGTCCCGCCCCAGTGGTTGCGCCACGTGGATCGCCGCCCGCAGGCCGGTCGGAAACACCGTGGCTGCGGAGCCGTTTTGGAGTGGGCCGTGCAGGGCGTACGCTGCGCCCGATGGCATCGGCGGCGTCTTGACCAGCGCGTCTAGAATCGCCTCGTTGTCGGTACCGCGCGACGCATCCCAAAACGGTTCGAGCGCCAGGCGCGCCGTCAGCATTTCGTCCAGTACGTGAGCCATCGTCGGCGCTCCGCCTTCGAATCGCACCTCGAACGTGCCCAGAAACGCATCGCGCACCTCCTCAAAGACGCTGTCTGGTGTTCCGTCGGTCAGTTCGCGTCGACCGGCCAGTGCGCGCGTCACCGTCTGTGATCCGGACTCGAGGGTTAGCAGGATGCCGCCGATTCGATTCGGCGGTTCCGGTGCGGCCGGCACCGCGTACGTCTCGGTCTGCGTCGCCGAACCGGCTGTCATCGTGACCTTGACCGAGCGCGTCGCCGGGCCGGATTCAGGAGCGTCGTATTTGAGCAGATACGCGCTCTTCTGGCGCGCGGCGATAAACGTCTGAGTCTGCGCGCGCGCGGCCGCCTGATCGGCGACCGCGACCACCGAGCCGCCGGTGCGCAGGGCCATCTCGTCCAACGTGGTAGTCGCTCCGGTGCCGACCAGTAGAAACACGCTCGGCGGTGCGATGCTGATAGCGCTGAGCTCTTCGGGGCCGGGGGTGTCGGTCGCGCTGCCGTCGGTGACGAACACGATCACGGTTCCGCCTAGTTTGGCAGCTTCGCCGAGGGCACCCCACAGGTCCGAGCCGATGCCGCTCTGGTTCAGAGCGGCCGTCTCGAGGACGGTTGGGTCGGCCGTCCAGACTCCGTCTTCGGGTCGGCCACCCACGACGTGGACGCGAAAGCTCGCGCCCGGATAGTCGCCCAACACGCTGGTGGCCATGTCCTTGACGAGTGCGGCGGCGGCGGTGGATTGAAATTCGGGTGGTAGGCTGGTCGATTTGTCGAGTAGAAATAGAACGCGCGGCGGCGGGCTCTGGTTTTCAACCAACACGAACGGCTGCGCTGCGTCGTCTTCGCGCACTTCAAACGAGGCCGCCGATAGCCCGGGTACGCTGTTGCCTGAGCCGTCGAGCGCTGCCAGCCGGATGCTGACGCGCGTGAAGTTGCTCGCCGTGATCGATAGTTCGATGGCGTCGACCGTTGCGGTCTTGGCGGCGTCGTAGGGGGACGTGTCGAGTTCGGTGCCGTTGACGTTCAGTGTGCCGTCCGGTTGGATGGCGTAAACATCGCCGGTGCGCGCGAGCGCGGATCCGACGTGAGTGTTGGCTTCGATCGCAGCCGCCTCGAGACCGGGTGCCTGCAGGCTGAGCGCCGGGACAAACGTACGGAATGCGTCGAGGTCCTTGTTGATGCTCTCGGCGATGTCTTCGGGCGGCACCATCATCACGTACAGCGAGCGCCCGATCAGATCCTCGGTCTTGAACTCGGCGCTGACGAGTTCGACAGGGACGGTCGGCGCGGATGAATTCACGATCGACAGCGTCGCTCTGACGGTAGGCAGCGCTGTCGCATCGCTGGCGGCTCTCGGGTTGCCGCTCGATCCGCTGTCGCCGAATTCGAGGTCGGGCGTCGCCGGATTCGCGAGCCGCTGCGTCCCACCTACCATTACCGAAACAACCGGGATGCTGATCGGCTTGCTGAAATCGAATGCGTTGCCGTTCACCGTCATCGGCAGCTGCGCGACAAGCGCGTCCGCGAGGGCCTGGGCGTCGGTGCCTGCTGTGTCGATGACGCCGGACGTGCGCGCGGTCATGCCCAGTCGCTCAAGCCAGCCGGCCGCCTGCTCCTCCGTAACGTCCGGATCGAACACGCGAGCTGCGCTGCGCATCACGGCCTTCTTCACAAAGTCGACATCGGCCGGTGCCGACACGCTCACGACCTCCGCCATGAGTCCGGCGTCCGCGTATAGCTGTGCGAGCAGGTCCGCCTTGTCGCGCATCGTGCCGCTGCCGGATCGGAGCGTGCCGCGCACCCCGAACAAGCGCAGCGTTTCGCCACCTAGCGATGTCGCCGTCGCCGGCAAGGTGACGATCCGGTCGCGAACGAACTCGAACAGTTTGGCGGGATCCGCCTCGGCGACGAGGCGTTCGGATTCGGCGATCAGGTGGTCGGGGCTGGTGCGTACCGCGTCACGGGCCTCTTCCCAGATGCCGAAAGGGAATCGCGTCTCCGTGCCGGCGTCGGATGCAGAGCCGGCTTCGCCACCGCTGCCGCCGCCAGCATCGCCGCCCGAGCCGCCGTTGCCGCCGGTGCCGGTCGGGCTCATTTCCTCGCCTGCGCAGGCGGCCAGCACAGCGGCGGTTAGAAGGAAGTCTCGGCGCGTGACGGGCGAGCGACTCATACCGTGAGCATGGCCTGAATCGCCGGGCTTTCAATCGTGAACTCGGGGCTTCGAGAACGATCAGAGAGCCCTCATCTTCCGCTCACGCACTGAGCGCGCAACGTGACAAAAAAAACGCGCACGGGCGTAAACCCGTGCGCGCCCGCTCCTGAGGAGGGGGACTCCAGGAGCGTAACCTTGGCCACTACACGTAGGCGGCCTTGCCCTTCGCCGTTTCGCTCTTGACGCTGAGCTTGTTCAGGACGTCCTGAGCCTTCTTCAGCTCGTCCTTGTCGTCGGTGCTCACGGCGACGATGGCGCCGCCCTCCTTTAGAACCGACGTATGGAACTTGGCTTCGTGCTCCGTGATGCCGAGCCCCAGCAAGCCTCCGACGGCGCCGCCCGCTGCACCGCCCGCCCCCGCGCCGGCCAAGGCCGCCACGAGCGGTCCAGCCGCGAATAGGCCGACGCCTGGAATCGCGATACCGGCGACGGCGGTTAGACCCGCGGCGAGCGCGCCGACCGCCATGCCGGCAGCGCCGCCAGTGGCAGCGCCTTCGGGGGCCTTCGTATTCTTGTCGAGCCGAGCGAAATTCTCCTTGTCGGAGTCATGCATTACAATGCTGATATTCGTTGGCGTAACGCCTGCGATCTCCAAGTCGAAGACGGCACTTCGCGCTTGGCTGATGGTTCGAAAGGCGCCCATAGTGATCTTGTTACTTGACATAGTTCTCCTTGTTCAGGGGTTGTTGGCCGGTGTTGAGCGCGGCCACAGAGTCTTCGTTCGGACCATGTGCAACCACCGTGCCGTTGCGCTGGCGCACAGGAGGAAGGGTTAAAGCGTTGCGAAACGCGACGGCCTCGGGGCGAACTGTCCCGTGGGGCCATCAACTTGGGGCGAATTGCCGCGGTGATGTGCCGTCGCGCGCGCTCGCGTATGGAACCGTGGCAAGCTGCGATGTGATGTTCGATTCAAGGCTCGCACAGTGGACTCTTCTTGGCGTCGTATTGGGCCTGGCGCTTCCGGCGTGTGGTTCCCAGCCAGCGCAACCCGCGCCCGTTCCCGAGACGAGAGCTGAGCCAACGGAACAAGCGTCTTCTGCGCAGCCGGTAACGGCGGAGGTGCCGGTCGCAGATGCCCCAGCAAGTCCGGACCAGCCACCGGACGCAGCCCCGGTGCCGGAGCGCCCGGAGCTGGAGCGCGGTCCGCCTACGATCACCGGCAAGCTGGGTACGACTAAGGGCCGTCAGCCGACGATCGGCGGACTGATCCTGCGTGCTGATGACGTGGCGAAGTATCTAGGGGACGACTGGCACAACAGCGCCGTGGGCAAGAAGGTCAACGCGTGGGGCGTGCGCGAGGACTACCAGTGCAAGCCGATGGAGCAATGCCTAACCTCCGGGAGCATCCCGTACCTGCGCAAGGTGACGGCGATCGAGTTGGTACAGCCGTAGGCTCGCTCGAGTGACCACCGCGCGAGCCGCGCAGATAGCGCGATGGCGAAACAGGCTGGCGATCGCAGCGATCGTGATCCCGTGCGGGTTGCTGCTGCTGTTCGAGCGCCAGGCGCGCCGGCTGGAGGCGTTGACCGATCACGGCGTGTCGATTCGAGCTCAGGTCACGCGGGTCTCGCGCAACGGTACGACGCACTACGCGTATCGGTATGACGGGCGGCCGTTCACGTGGAGTGTGAAACGCAAGCAGGCGCCGTACAAAGTGGGTGAGCGGTTCGATGCCGTCGTGCTGCCGGAGGATCCGTCGCTCAGTCGGCCGGTGTCGGTGAGTGCGTTGGTTGCTCCCGAGATCACCCGTAACCGCACCATCTCGAGGTTCGCCGTAGCGATAGCGTTTGCGTTCTTTGCGGGGCTGGCGCTGCTGCTGCATCGCGATGTGCGACGGCTCGGCGCGGGGATTGTTGACGGACCGCTGGACCCGGCGGCGTACCGTCGGCGATTGATCGGCAGCTTTGGCGTGCTGCTGGTGCCGATGGGGCTCATCACGGCGTGGCACGGTCGGGAGGCGCTCCGTGGAGGCGGATCCATCGTGCCCGTGATCCTCGCTGGGGTCCTGTGCGTGGCTATCGTTGCGGGCACGTTGTTCTACGCCGGTCGGGAGGGACCCAGCCAAGCGCGGCTGCGTGTTGCGAAGCTCATGGCGTGGCTGGCGCCGATTGCGATCGGCGCGGCGGTATTGCGTCTGCTGATGGCGTTGTTCGGGAGCTAGCGGCAGCCCTTTTTATACCCGTACTTGCACGCCAGTTTACGCAGTTTCCACGGTGCCGGTTTCTTGGCGATCACCGACGCGTTGTAGCAGGCCAGTCCGTCCTTCAGATCGCAGGCCGTGAGGAAGTAGTCTAGGGCGCGGCGCCGGTTCCGAAACGCTAGGTCCTTGTCGTAGAACACACCGAGGTTGTTGCAGGACGAGGGGTCGCCGAGCGCGCAACCGCGGTCGTAGAGTTTGATGCCGCGCAGCTTATCGTTGCGAAAGCGCAGGCCGCTTAGGAGATGTTTGCCGCCTTGAAAACATCCGTCGACGTAGTCGATAGCGCACGCGCGCTGAAAGAGCGACACGCCACGCTTCTCATCGACCGCCACGCCTTCGCCGAGAATCAGCGCGGAGCCCGCACGCACACACGCGAATCCTTTGTGAGCGGCCGGCACCGACTCCTTCTGTTCAGAGTTGCAGCCGAGGAGGTAGAATTCGGCGGCCTCTTTCGTTAGGACTCGTGCCGTCGATTTCGAATTGGGCGATACCGCGGTGGCGGCGTCGATGCAGGCGGTCGAATGACCGAGTTTGCAGGCGGACACCCGCGCCGAGGTACGCTCCTCGGACTCGCGGGTCCATTGGGTCAGTCGCCAGCAGCTCATCATGTCGGAGGCGTCGCAGCCGTGGCGGTACATCTCTACCGCCCGCGCGCGGTCGCCGGACCGAGCGGCGTCGCCGTCGGAGGCACATTGCGCCGGCTCGCAGGGTGCTTCCGGCTCGGTGGCCGTGACGGCTCGCTGCGGCGGTGGTGATGCTAGCGCTGGCGCGGCGACTGGCGCGCTGGCCTCGCTGGGCGAATTCTGCTGCGGCTGCGCGGCAGGTGCGGTCGGCGCCGCCTGGGGTGCCGGCGAGGGGGCGGCGGTGTACGGCGGAGGCTTGGATGCGCACGCGGCGACTATGACGACGAGGCCTGCGTATCGCACAGCGCGCAATTCCGGCAATCGCATGGTGGTCCTTGTACGTTCGCGTGTGTGCGGATCTCCCTCACGCCCGGCGGCGAATTCAGCGCTCGTCGAGCGGAACGGTAATCGCAGCGTGACGCAGGTGCCGTGCGTCGTTTCCAGTGATAGCGTCCCGCCCAGCTCGTCGCCGGGCTGCGCATATTGCCCAGCCCGCGTCCCGAACTTGGGGCCGATTCAGCGAAACCGGTGCCGTCGTCGGAGGTCACCAGCACGACCTCGTCCGTCGTGACGCTTACGACGCTCCGTATGCGATTTGCCTGGGCGCGCTTGACGGCGTTCGTCAGCGTCTCGCGAAACACCTTCAGGATGCTCGAGAACGCGAGGCTGTTCGGTTCGGAGGCGCCAGCGGCGAGCGTGGACTCGAGTTCAAACTCGAACCGAGTCATGGGGATGCTATTTGGGTTGCTCGGCGCCGGGCGCGGTCTGCTTCAGCCAAACCAGCTGCCCCTGTGCGTCGCGCGGTGAGTCACCCAGGCGATACTTCCAGCCCTCGGTGACATTCATCCGATCGTCATGGGGTGGCGCGCAG
>JAUIKB010000290.1 GCA_030430975.1 Polyangia bacterium | reverse complement strand
GAGCACGTTGATGCTCATGGTGCCGGTCAACCCGATACCGCCGACGAGCAACACCAACACCGCCATGATGGTCAAAAAGATCAGCAAGATGCCAAATTGAAACTGCACCTGTCCTTGCACATCCGCCGTGGTCTCCAAGAAGCCAACCTTCAGCCCCACCGCTTGCAGATAGGTGTCCAACCGCGCAATCGGATCGCCGACGGCGTTCGAAGATTACACGTTCTACAGATCTCCACCGGTCCAAGTCGCAGACGTTGACGGCGACGGTACACTCGACATCGCCACGATGGTGCCCACCGACTCGGACGCGCTGGAGTGGGAGATGGTCATCTGGATGAACGAATCGAAGGGTCCGTCGAAGATCGTGCGGGTGCCGTTGACCGGGGTGTTGGCGCTCGAAGCCATCGAGTTCTCGTTCATCCAAGCCAGGCCCGACCCGTCGCCGGAGCTGGTTATTTCAGCGTCTGGGGTCGTGGTAGCTGACCTAGACCTCAAGGCGAAGACGATATCGGTCTTGCAACGCGCTCCCAACGACGGGCAGACAGGGAAGATCGCTGTTGGTGACTTCAATCAAGACGGGCTTCACGATTTCGCGGTCAGCGCGGGTCCTGCGACCCACGTATTCCTCGCAACGCCGGAGCAGCCATGAGGCGAGCCCCAGTCGCAGCAGTGCTCTGTCTCGCAGTTGTCTCTAGCTCGGCGGCCCGTGCGCAGGACAAGACGGCGCAAGCCAGAACGTTGTTCAACGCCGGCGCCAAAGCGTACGAAAAAGGCGAGTATCTCGCAGCGGCCCAGGCGTTTCAGCAGGCCTACAAACTCGCTTCGAGGCCATCGCTCATCTTTTCCACGGCGCAAGCGTACCGGCGGCAGTACATCGTGGACAAACGACCAGAGCACGCCCGCATCGCGGCGGACTATTATCGTCGCTACCTCAAGGCGGAGCCGAACGGAAAGCGTCGTTCCGAAGCCGTCGCGGGTCTAGAGATGCTGCAGCCGGCGCTCACGGTCGAGCCCGCGGCCGACGGCTCCGAGCCCGCCCCAGCGCCGGAGGTTAAGGCCCAAACTTGGATCATGATCACCACACCGGAGGCGGAGGCGAAGATGTCGGTTGATGGCCGCCCGTTCGGTAACCTCAATCAGGAGGTCAAGCCGGGGCCGCATCAAGTGGTGATTCGCGCGCCGGGCTACCACGATGAGGCGCGAAAACTGAGCCCCACCGACGGCCAGGCTCTCGCGCTCGATATTCCGCTTCGCCCGAAGTCTGCGCAGCTCACGATCCAGGTCGAATCGGGCGCGTCGATCTCGGTGGACGGCCGCTTCGTCGGCGAGGCGCCGTTGGCACGCCCACTCGATGTCAAAGCAGGGCGGCATCTGCTGTCGATCACCGCGCCCGGTCGCGCCGGCTACTCGCGCGAGATCCGTGTGTCACGCGGTCAGAAGCAGACCGTCCGAGTCGACCTGGAAACGACAGGGCAGCGGACCCTGTCCTACGTTCTGCTCGGTGGTGGCTTCATCGGCCTCGCTGGTGGCGGCGTGTTCAGCTGGCTGGCGCTCGATCGCGAGGGCGACGCACAGGGGGTGCTCGACGCGCAGGGCCAGGGCAATATCGGCCGAGCGGATCAAGACAACTACGACCGTGCGCGTGCGGCGCGCGACGACTGGCGGCTCGCCGCCGGGATATCGTTCGGTGTGGGAGGTGCGCTGGGCCTGACCGGGCTCATGTTGTACTTGTTCGACGAACCTCGCGCGCCAGCGGTGACGCCCATCGACGACGGCGCGGATGCACCCAAGCCGACTAAGCAGCCAACAGACATGGAAATCAGCGCTGCGCCTTGGTTCGGGCCAGGCCAATTGGGCGCTGGTTTGTCCGGTCGTTTCTGATCGCCGTATGTCACGGCATCTCGTGGCAGTTCTGAGCGCCGTTGTGCTCGTTGTGTTCTTTGGCTGTTCGGACGAGGAACCGGGGCCCATTCAGATCATCGGCGGAGCGGCGACCGGCGCTGGAGGCAACATGATGGTGCTGCCCGACGCAGGGAGTGACGCGGAGGACGCCGCTTTCGCCGGGGGCTCTTCCGGGAGCGGTGGAGGCGCCGCGGGTAGTCAAGGATTCGGCGGGAGCGGTGGAGGCGCCGCGGGTAGTCAAGGATTCGGCGGCAGCGCTGGCAGTGCAGGTTCGGCATCGGATTCCGGCATGTCGCCACGCTGCCCGAACGACATGGTCGATCGAGGTGACCACTGCATCGACTTGTACGAAGCTCCGAACGTTGCAGGCGGCTTGCCGCTGGTGATGTACACGTTCATCGAGGCCGAGAGCTGGTGTGAGTCCCGTGACAAGCGGCTCTGCTTTGATGACGAATGGACGGATGCGTGCGGTAACGACCTCGACCAGAAATATCCTTACGGGAACGAGCGAGTGCCGGGTGTGTGTACGGACGACAAACTGTGGCGGTTGTACGAGCAGTCGCAGCTGAACAACTGGCCCGTCAATCTGCCGACCGACGGTTTCGCATCGCTTCAGCAGCTGATGGCGGCCGTGAAAAGCACGTCTCAGCCGGCGGCGTCCGCTGCTGCCCACGTTGAATGGCTGTACCAAGCCGACCCCAGCGGCAGCCGCCCGCAATGCGTCGGCGGAGGCGCTTTTGACCTGACCGGCAACGTGGAGGAATGGACGAGGAGGCGGGACGGCGGCGAGCCGAATCTCCACGGCAACCTGAAAGGTCGCTATTGGGCGGATACACGCACTTGTCAGAACAATATCGTCACTCACGGTGACAGCTTTCGGTTCTACGAGATCGGCTTCCGCTGCTGCAAAGACGCTCCCAGCGCGGATCAGTGATGTTGCCAGGAAACGCGCGATGAGTTTCGCAGACTACCTAAGGTCGGCTAATCCCCAGCTCTTGGAAGGTGCACTGCTAATCGCCGCGGACGCGCATCCCAACGCCCAGCCAGATAGGGTCAGGGGCGAGCTCACTAGTATCGCGAACGCACTTCGGCCCGACTTCACGCCGATTTCTAGCGCAGCCGATGCCGCTTCGAAGCTGGCGCGGGGGATCTACGAGCTGGCCGGGTTCTCGGGCAACTCCGACGACTATTACGATCCTGAAAATTCGTACATCGATTCCGTGCTTGAACGACGGACGGGTATCCCGATCAGTCTCGCGTTAGTCTATACCGAGGTCGCACGCCAGCTAGACGTGGAGGCTCACGGAGTGAGTTTCCCCGGCCACTTTCTCGTGCGCATCGATCTGCCGAGCCAGGACGTGGTGTTCGTCGACCCCTTCTTCGGCGGCAATACGGTCGGCGAGGACGGGCTCGAGGCGCTGATGGTGCGTGCCGGCCTACCACCGAAGGTCGATCCGCAGCTCCTCGAGCCGGCGACGGTGAAGCAGACGTTGATTCGCATGCTCAGCAATCTTCGAGCTGCCCACACGCGGCGCGCGGACTTCCGCAAGTTGCTCGTGGTTCTCGACCGAATGATCGAGCTCAATCCGGCTGGTGCCGCAGAGCACCGTGACCGTGGGCTCCTGTACGCGAAGCTCGGCGCGCCGGAAGCGGCGGTGGCCGACTTGGAGCGCTACACATCCTTGTCTCCCGGCGCCGGGGACGTGGCTGAGGTAAGGCGATACGTGGACGTTCTGAAGGCCAAGCAGCGCATGGTTAACTGACCCAACCCACGCACAAGCGTGGTATTGAGTCTTTCTGTGCGTCTCGCGATCGTTATTACGTCGTCGTACGACCGAGTGAAGCTGCCGACGCTACCGTCGGCCGTCATCGATGGAGAGCTTCTCGGTGATCGGTTGGCGGAGCGCGATGCCGGTTTTGTCGTCGAGTACGTGGGGTCCGTGCGAAAGCTCACGGCACGGCTTGAGCGCTTGCTCACGACCACGGGCAAGGTTCCCGACTCTGTGTTGGTCTTTTTTTCGGGTCATGTGGCACCCCGCGACGACCGGCTCGCTTTGCTGGTTCCGAGCGCCGATGGCACTCGTCTGCGACGGCTACGCGCCGAGCGCCTAGGTCGACTGCTAAGTGGCATCGACAACGCGGCGGTTGTGCTGGATCTCGTCCATCCGCCGATGCCGGAAGACGCGTTGGCGAGCGTGGCCGTGCTCGAGCGCGTCCGCGCCGAAATCGGCCAGCAGGAGCACGGTCTGCACCTGATCAGCGCGGCCCGACCCGCCGACGCCCAGCACCCGACAGGGTCGTCGATGTTCGCCCGACTGCTGCTGCTCGGCGTGGAGCGCTCGGCTTTAGCGGAGGGGGGCGAGGTAAGCCTCGCGCGGGTCTATCAGGAACTGCGCAAAGAAGCCGACCGAGTGGGCCAGCCGAACGCCTTGGCGTACTTCAGTGGCCAAAAGCCGTTTCTCCTCACGCGCCATGGAGCCGATGCTCTCACGGCGCAGGACATCGTCATCGAGGAATCAGTGCCGGTCAGCAGTCCGGTGTCAAGCGCGCCGCGCTCCAAGCCTCCGCCCAAACCGCGGCGCCGTTCATCGGGTTCGTTGCGCGCCCAAGCGCCGCCGAAGCGTCGACCGAGCGGGCAGTTGCGAGCGCCGCCTGCTGCCGACGCCGCACCGGCTAGTGTGGACCCGCCGTCGGAACCGCTGGATACGCCCCCGCTTTCCGAACACGCAGACGCATCCGATCCGCTGGCCGCGCTGTCGCGAGCTGCCGAAAACAGGTCCGTGAAGCCCAAGCCGGCCACCGCGGACGAGATGGTCGAAGGCGGCTTCGATCAGCTTGCTTTGGACGAATACGCGTCGGCTATCGATCACTTCAAACGAGCGCTCTTCATGCTGCCGTCGTCTCGCAAGCAGGAGCGTGGTCGCATCCATCTCGGACTTGGTCGCGCCAAGCTCGCGCTCGGTCGGGAGCCAGAAGCCGCGAACCATTTCGATAAAGCGCTGACCCTGGACTCGGGTCTTCACGAGGCGTTTGACGAGGTTCGAGAGATACTGCTCAAGCAGAAGGACTACACCACTCTCGAGCGCCTTCTAAAACAGCGGCTGGACGATTCGGAGCCGCGCCAACGCGCCAGCGCCTGGGCAGGACTGGCGCAGCTGTGGCGTCAGCAGGGCGAGCTCCGGCGCGCGGAGGAGATCCTGCGGCGCGCGTTGTCCGACGCTCCTGACGCACCCGAGCTCCTTGCCGAACTTGCCGAACTGCAGCTCGAGCTAGGGCGACACCGCGCGTGTGTCGAGTCGCTCGAGCGGTTGATCGAGCTACTGCCGACGACAGGCGCCCAAGCGATGGCGGCACTCCAGGCCGCTCGGGTAACGTTGGAGTTCTTGCCCGATCGAGCCAAAGCGCTGGCGTTTGCTCGGCGCGCATTGGAACTGGACCCGACGCGCCTGGACGCTCTCGAACTGCTGGCGGTTGAGCTTGGCGGTGAACGGAAGTTTCGCCAGTTAGCTGAGATTTACCAGGCGGTTGCCGTCGCCACCAACGACCAAGAGCTCGCCTTCGACCTGAACAAGAAGCTTGGACTTATCTACCGCGACGAGCTGTCCGACGTCGAAGCTGCGCGGATTGCGTTTGCCAACGCGCTCAAGACCCATCCGGCCGATCATCAAACGCGCATGCTCTTGGCCGACGTGTACGAGAAGGCGCAGCAATGGGACGAGCTCGCGACGCTCTTGAAGCAGGCCATCTACTACGAGCCACTGAACGCGTCGCTGTCGCGACGGCTGCTGGGCTGCGCCGAGCGACTAGGCGACCATGACGCAGCATGGCGCGCGGCTGTAGCGCTGGAATCGCTTGAAGACGCGGACATCAACGAATCGCTGCTCGCCGGACAGCATCGACCCGAAGGCCTGTTGGAGTTCAACGCCGCGATCGATGCCAGCACTTGGCAGCGCCTAACCCACCCCGCGGGCGGCGCCGCCCGGGACGTCTTGGCCACCGTCGCGCGGAGCGCGGTGGCCGTTCGTAGTCGACAGCTGAAGTCGAAAGGCAAGCTTCCGGATCTGTCTGATCACGAAGTGGTAGACACGCAGAGCGGCACCACGATGCTCGGTCGAAGCTTGGCGTGGACGAGCCGGGTGTTGGGGATCGAGGAGCCGACGCTCTATTTGGCAAAGACACACGCATCCACACTGCATGCCGTCCCCGCCAATGCTCCGAGCGTGGTTGCCGGGCGCGGCCTAGCGCGCGACCGAAGTCTGCACGAGTTGGTTGGCACCTGGGCGAGGCATTTGGGGACGGCCCGAGCAGGCCTCGAACTTCAAAGTGTTTTTCCGACGATACGGGAGCTTGCGCCGCTGTTACTGGCAGCGCTTTGGCTCGGTGGCGCGGAGGACGTTGAGGCAGAAGGACGGGTCGCCGACCTCGCCGACGAGCTCGAGGAAGACCTCACGCCGGATGAGTCAGAAGCGTTGCAAGCCGCCGTCGGCCGGTTTCCTATCGAACGCGCCAAGGCGGAGCTCGAAGAATTCGTGGTGTCGTGCGCACATACGGGGGCCCGAGTGGCGCTGCTGACTACGTCCGATCTCGAGCTGGTGTTGTCGCTACTGCCACAAGATGCGGACGCTGTGCGCGCTGACGTGATCTGGTTCAGTCTGAGCGACGTCTACAGTCAGCTACGCACCGAGCTAGGTATCGCCGTTTCGGACGCGTAGGCATCAGTCTCGGGCGCAGCGGTACTCGCCAACTAGGAACAACGTGCGGCGGCACGTTACCGAAACGGTGTTGCTGGCACCTGGCGCTGTCTGGAAACCAAACGATTGCCCAATCGGGCTACGCTCGATGCGCGTCGTCGAGATCGCGCAACCCGGGCGATCGCAGGCGGTTTGCTCAGCCAGCTTCTTGACGTCGGCGTTATCGGAGAACACGTTGTAAACCGCCAGCGCGCTGACGACGACGCACGCGATCGTGACCGAGTGGCGCGCAATGCGCGATGCGTTCGCCATGTTTCCTAGCCGCCCGCGGCCATTTCTAGTTCGTAAAATGGATACGGCGTGTCGCGGACCCAGTAGATGCCGCAGCCAACGTTGATCAGGTGCTTGTTGATGATGCCGCGGTAGTAAGACCCGTTGCGGATGAAGATATCTCCGTCTGTGCGATCCTTGTCGCATTGATCGCGCAGATCGGATCGCGTCGTGATTTCGAGATACACCAGACCGCGCGCCATCGAGGCGATGTTAGCAATGGCCGGTGCCACGTCGGGATCGGGCAGGTACTGCAAGACTCCCTGACACACGACTAGGTCATGCTTCTTGCGGTCACGCCAACGAGC
>JAUIKB010000289.1 GCA_030430975.1 Polyangia bacterium | reverse complement strand
CACCGTCCAGCACATCGGCATCCGCATCCTGGAACGGCGCAGCATCACTGGCACCATCGCCCGGCGCGTCAACCGATGGCGCTTCGGCCTGCGCGTCCTCGCCGGCGCCGCTGTCTTCCGTGGCGTCAGGGGCAGCTTCCGTCTGAGTAGCATCGGGAGCATCGTCGTCCTGCGCGCTGACGGACACCGCGGGCGGCGCATGCAGCGTCACCAGGAAGAGCGCGACGATCAGGATCGTCAATGGTCGTGTCATTTGTCGCCGGGTCGGTTTCATGGTGCGGCCTCCTTGCCATCGATGTGGTATCCAGTACGCCGGCAGCGCGTGCTCGCGCTAATGCCCCCTGCATGTTCCGCCGTTGGTGTCGCTGTTCGTTCGATCGGAGCAGGTCGTATTGCCCCAA
This sequence comes from Polyangia bacterium, assembly GCA_030430975.1. Taxonomy (GTDB): domain Bacteria; phylum Myxococcota_A; class Polyangia; order Polyangiales; family Polyangiaceae; genus JAUIKB01. The sequence continues at coordinate 6,842 of JAUIKB010000289.1, read as the reverse complement.
ATCACGCCAGTCAGGTCGGCGCCGGTCAATCTGGCCTCGGTCAGGTCAGTACCGGAAAGGTTGGCGCCGGTCAGGTCGGAAAAAGACAGATCGGCGCCCCACAGGGAAGCACCGGCAAAGCTGGCACTGCGCAAGTTCTGGAAGTCCAGCCTGGCATTGGCCAGGAAACATCCGGAAAAATCGCGCCCCGCCAGATCGTCGCTGGGAAGTCCCGTCACAAAGAACGAGAGATTTGCACGTTCACAGTCATCCAGTTCCAATTGCCCCAGGCAGGTATCCCCCGGGAAGCCGCTGAGCCTGCCGTCGGGACACGTCGTCACGGACCACCTGACATTGGTTAGGTCCGCGTCGGTGAGGTTGGCGCCAAACATCTTGGCGTGGGTCAGGTTCGCGCCAGTCAGGTTTGCGCCGGTCAGGTCGGAATTCGTCAGGTTCGCTTCAGTCAGGTCGGCTCCGGCCAGATTGAGCAGCTGTTCGAATTCCGTCATGTTGCTATCTTCAGTTCACTAAGAGTGCTCCGACCGGCTCTTCTACCACTTGCTGGCCGTCGAATACGCGTCGCCCGCGGACGAATGTTGCCTTCACCACCCCGTACAGACGATGACCGTCGTACGGAGTGACCGAGTGACGGTGATGCAGGTCCTTGCCGTCCACCACGAACGAGTCATCCGGAGCGAGCACTGCAAAGTCGGCGTCGTATCCGCGCGCGATGCGACCCTTCCTATCGCTGAGCCCCGCCAGTCGGGCCGGTCCCTCTGTCATCCATGTGATGACGCGTTCGAGCGGCAACCCAGCGCGGCGCGCCTGCGTCCACACCACCGAAAGACTGAGCTGCAGCCCCGCAATGCCGCCCCACGCCCCCATGAAATCGCCACTCTGCAGCTGCTTGAGCACAGGAGTGCACGGCGAGTGATCGCTAACGACCAGATCGATCACGCCATCGACCAAACCGGCGCGCAAGCGGTCCTGATGTCCACGATCCCTAATCGGCGGAGCACACTTGTACGGCGTCGCACCGCGCGCGACCTCGGCGGCGTCGAAGTAGAGGTAGTGAGGACAGGTCTCGGCGGTGATCTCGATACCTTCCGCCTGGGCGGCGCGAAGTGGTTCCACCGCGTCTCCGCAGGCGAGATGGACGATGTGTGCCCGCGCGCCTGTCTCGCGACACAAACGAATCACCGCGGCAATCGCGTCCAGCTCTGCCTCCGGAGGGCGGGACCGGAGGTATGTTGTGTAGTCGTGCGGGTCCGCGCTTCCGACCGCTGCCTCGGCGCGCTCGATCGGCCCTGCCGCCTCGGCGTGGACCAACAACACGCTGCCGAGTGCCGCCAGTTCCGGCAGTGCCACGCGCAGATCCGCCTCGCCCACGTGCTCGAACTCCGGGACCCCGGACGGCACCATGAAACACTTGAAGCCGGCGATGCCATGTTTCGACATGCCTGCAAGTTCGCCGGTGTTGCCTGGCACTACGCCACCCCAGAGCCCTACGTCCACCCAGATCGCGCCCTCAGCCGCCGCACGTTTCGCGCGCATACCTTGCATGCTCGTGGTCGGCGGAATCGAATTGAGGGGCATGTCCACGACCGTCGTGATCCCGCCTGCTGCGGCCGCGCGCGTCGCCGTCTGAAAGCCCTCCCACTCGGTTCGGCCGGGTTCGTTGAGATGGACGTGTGAGTCGACGACACCCGGCATCAGCACCGCCGCGCCGAAGTCATGGACGCGCGCCGCCTGCAGCTCGGCCGACGGTCCGAAGACGCCAGCTATCGTGTCTCCGATGATCGCGACCTGACGCGGTGCGAAGACACCGTCAACGAAGACGCGTTCTGACTTGAGCACGAGGTCGAAGCAGCGCCCCGCCTGACCCGAAGGGAGTTCCTCAGCCATGCGCTATCGTCGGGACGCGAACACTACTGGCAGCGGCCCGTGACGCACGATTCACCCGTGTTGCAACTCGCGTTCGCGGCCGGCGTGCACAGACTCGCGTTGGACCAATTGAGCATCGCGAGGCGGAGTTCGCCCACTTCGGCGAGATCCGCTTCAACGCATCCCCACGCCACAACGCGGCAGTCTTGGTCGCGGTACAGACCCATGAACCCGTATCGTTGCTCGGCCAGCCCGCGCACCGCTGATGGCGACGAAGACGCGAGCACGGTTTGTCGCTGCTCAGCAGCCAGCACAAATCCGTTCTTTTGGTTGTCCTCACTCGGACAGCCGTTGGTGAACACGGCGAGCTCGAAGTACTCGGACTGCGTCCTGAAGTTGCACTTGTCGACCAGGGTCAGTTTGACCTCGCAGCCGTCGCCCCCAACGCAGATATCGTCCGCCGCGCCGCAGCCGGCCGTCGCTAGACCCACACCGGCCAGCAGCGTGACAATCCCCGCGATCCTTAGTTTTCCTCTCAGATCCACGATAGCCTCCTTACTGACAGATTCCGGAAAAGCAGCCCTCACCGGGTCGGCAACTCAGGTTGCGAGCCGGGACGCAGCGTGTCGCGTCCTCCCAGTTCAGCACAGCCAAACGAATCTCGGTGACCCGACTGATGTCGGCCTCGACACATCCCCAAGCCTGAACCTGGCAGTCGGCGTTGCGAAACACACCGATAAGGCCGTGGGGTTTGGGCTCTAGCTCCCGCGTGCTTGGGACCGCATCGGTAGCGCCCACCACCTTCCGATCGATAGCTGAACTGGTCAACCCGTTCGCCTGGTCGGCGTCGCTCGGGCAGCCACCTTCGAACACGGCCAGCTCGAAGTAGTCGGATGAGTTTCGATAGCCGCAGTAGTCGACGATCGTCAGCGCGATCGCGCAGTCACGACCGCCTACGCATTGCGCGGTGTCGTTGGCCCCGCAACCCACGGTCAGCACCGAGCCCGCCAAAGTCAGGGCCACGGCACCCAGCCAGGCTACGCGAAACTTCATACCCATCACCGTCCTACTCCTTAGCGTCACCTCGCGCAAAGATTGACGCCACGTAATTCAGCACGTCGCCTGCGCTGACTTCGTTGTAGCCGAAGTAGCGGATCAGGCGGCTTTTGATGATGTCGATCTTCTCTTGCGTCTCCTTGTCCACAACCGCGCTGACCAGGGTCTTGAGCTTGATGCTGTCTTTCTGATCCTCGAACAACTTGAGTTCAAGCGCGCGGCGCAGCCGATCGTTCGTCTGCCAGTCGAACTTCTTGCCTTCGACGGCGCGCGCTCCGATGTAGTTCATGATCTCACGCCTGAAGTCTTCTTTGCGATTGTCGGGAACGTCGATCTTCTCCTCGATCGACCGCATCAACCGCTCGTCCGGCTCCTCGTCCTCGCCGGTGTAAGCGTTCTTGACCTTCTCCTTGAGCGTGTAGGCCTTGATGTTGTCGATGTAGTTGGCTGCCAGCTTGTTGATCGCCTCCTCGTCGGCGCTGATCGCACGCTGGACCTCATTTTTGACGATGTCCTCGTACTCTTCTTTGACGACACCGATGATCTCGCGAAAGCGCTTTTTTTGCTCCTCGTTAGTAATCAGGGAGTGGTGGGTCAGGCCCTTCTCAAGCTCGTTGAGAACCATAAACGGGTTGATGGTTCCCTCGCCCGCCTCGCTGACCAGCGCGTTAGAGATCTTGTCTTGCACGTAGCGGGGACTCGCACCCTCCATTCCTTCGCGCTTGCTCTCTTTTCGCAGCTCCTTGACCGTGTCCTGAGTGTAGCCGGGCAGCACCTTGCCGTCATACAGCTTCATCTTGTTGATCAGCGTCAGGTTGTGCTTCTTCGGCTCTTCGAGGCGGGTAAGCGTAGCCCACATCGCCGCGACCTCAAGCGTGTGCGGCGCGACATGGCGACCTCGCACTTTTTCGTCATTGAAATCTTTTTCGTAAATCTTAATCTCGTCGCTTAGTCGCGTGATGTAGGGAATATCGATCTTGATGGTGCGGTCACGAAGCGCCTCCATGAACTCGTTATTCAACAGGCGCTTGTACTCAGCCTCGTTGGTGTGACCTATGATGACTTCGTCGATGTCCGTCTGCGCAAACTTCTTGGGTTTGATCTTATGCTCTTGAGAAGCGCCTAGCAGATCGTAGAGAAACGCCACATCGAGCTTCAAGACCTCGACAAACTCGACAATGCCACGATTCGCGATATTGAACTCACCGTCGAAGTTGAAAGCCCTAGGATCAGAGTCGGAACCGTACTCAGCGATCTTCCGGTAGTTGATGTCGCCGGTCAGCTCGGTCGAGTCCTGGTTCTTCTCGTCCTTCGGCTGGAATGTTCCGATACCAACCCGGTCTTTTTCACTCAGTAACAGGCGCCGCACTCGCACATGCTTTTTGACGACCTTGCCCCAATCGCCTTCGCACTGCGCGAGCAGCTCCTTGAAGATGAAGCGACTGGCAGGGTCCAGATCACCTGTGATCTTTAGCTTTTCGCCATCCGACGCGATCCCGAGCTTAGAGAGCGCCTCGGCACGCCAGTCCTCAGGGATCAGGCGTAATGGCTCCTCGTGCATGGGCGAATCAAACTCGTCTTCGTCACCGCCGATGAGACCTGTGCCCTTGAGGTTGACCCAGCGAAACGTGTAGAGCGCGCCGTCCGGCGTACGCGAGTACGCCTCGATACCCTTCTTGAGGAGCCGCGCGATGGTTGACTTGCTCGAGCCCACCGGGCCGTGCAGCAAGATGACTCGCTTTTCGGGCCCATAACCGCGCGCCGCCGCCTTGAGGACGTTCATTAGCCGCATCAGCGGAATATCTAGACCGAAAATAGCATCGCGCCCGCCGTTGGTCTCATCGGAAAAGAAGCTGTAACGCGTGAGCTTTTTCTTGTTGTCGATGTACTCCTCGGTGCCGTAGCTGACCACCATGTCGTACATGCGTTGAAACGCGTTCCTCGCAACCTTTGGCCGCTCTTTGACGATCGCTAGATACTCTTCAAAGCTGCCCTCCCAACTCAGGTCTCGGTACAGCTCGTAGTCTTGCATCGAAGCGATCTGCGCCACCATTCCCGCACCGCTCTTAGCCGAATCGCTCATCGTCTCCTCGTTCCCAGCCGGACGCGAACCCGGTCCGTCGTAACTGACGCAAGCCTACAGCAATCTGGCACGTCTCGGCTTGGTTTCCGGAGCCTGACGGCACACGATATCGGCAGGTTGGCCGAGGACCGATTCACGGGTTGAAGAACGTCGCCATGCCCGCCACTACAGTGCCCCAGGCGGGTTTTGCCTCGCCTTCGCTGGACTTCAGGCCGATGCTGCAAGCGGCCGCCCCGGCCGCATCATTTCCGTTGGCACCCCAAGTCGCCGCTATTGCAGGACACATCGTGGGCGCGTACTCGTTCAGTCCGAGCACGCTTGCAAAAGGAAATCGGTCGCGACGTGATTTCAGCGCCTGGAACAACGAGTCATAGAACGTCGCCTGCTTTTCAACCGTGCTGCCCGTCTCTTCGGACGACGGGTAAGCGATCTCTTCCAACACGACGGCGCGCGCCCCGGCGTCCGTCGACACCGCTTGAGAAATGCGGTCGAGGTCACCTGCGGGCGCAGACGGCGGTACGGCACGGTAGTCCTTATCGAGCGCGCGGTACGTCACCACGGTAACATCGCCGAGCTGCGCTAGCGAGGACGTCAGCGCGCTGCCCTCGGTCACAGCCTTCGCGTTGAGCGACACGCCGACGCGCGTCGTCACGGGCTTGTTCGGGTGGCCTTGCGCGTACGAGACCGCTTTCGCGACGAAGTCTTGAAAGGCTTTGCGCTGGGCGGACGCCGCCGCGTTGACGTACAGGTCAACCTCGCGCCCGAACACCAAGTACACGAGTTCCTCTCCGAAGGTCGCATACGCCTTGTCAACCGCACGACGCACACCCTGCACTGCTTGGTCGGACTCCCAGGCGACGCGCTGCTCAGGTATCGCGTCGTCGATCCCCGACGTGAGTCCGATGCCGAATAGCACCGAACGGCCTGATACACGAAACAGCTCCGCGGTTTGCGCGAGCGATTCCCAAACCGGGCTGCCCGGCAGCTGGAGCGTTTCGAACAGATCGCTCCAACGCCGCTGAAGCGCCACGCCGCGTGCACCCGCCGACAGGACATCCAACTGCGCTAGCGTCTCGCCCTCCGGTGAGACGTTGTCGGCCGTTGGGGTCGGAATGACACCGACCAGCAGCTTCGCGGTTTGGGTCGTACCTGAATCGTCGACAGCGGCATCGCTGCCGCTGTCCACAGCCGCGCCCGTCCCACCGCCGCCGTCGATACGGTTGCCCCCATCCCCGCCGCCGCCGTCCGGTAGCGGCGCGATCTCCGGTCCCGCGTTGTCGCTACAACCGCTAGTAGCGCCCGTCATCATAACGACACTTGCAAGACACATCACGATCGATTGCCGGCGAACTCGGCGCATGCCGGAAGCGTAGCGGGGAAATCCCCGGCGGGCTACGCGCGCAATCGGCTAGGGTGGTGAGCCAAGCTTCATGAACCAATCCAACACCGATTCCAGCGAAGCGGCACCCGCTAGCGCCGACTTGTTCATCAATCGCGAACTCTCGTGGCTAGAGTTCAATGCCCGCGTTCTAGCCGAAGCCGACAGCCCGGACGTACCGCTGTTTGAACGGCTCAAGTTCCTCACCATCTTTGCGGCCAATCTGGATGAGTTTTTCATGGTCCGCGTGGCAGGACTCCAAGTGCAAGGACGCGAGCACATCGACGAAGTGCCGCCTGATGGGTTGACCCCCAAGCAGCAACTCGACGCGGTGGGGCGTCGGGCAAAGGCGCTCGTCGAGGAACACTACCGGATCTGGAATCAAGGAGTGCGGCCGGGTCTGACTAAGGCGGGCGTCGCGCTGGTTTCGCCTGCAGAACTATCCAAGTCAAATCTAGACTG
>JAUIKB010000288.1 GCA_030430975.1 Polyangia bacterium | reverse complement strand
GGCGAATTCCTGGCCAAGAACGTCGCGGCCTCGATCGGATCGGCCGCCGACGCGCTCGGCGTTCAGTAGCCACCTCACATTCCCATGGCGTATTGGCTCGTCATGCTGGCGCTCAACGCCGGGCTGCTGGCCGATCACTATCGCGGCGGCTCGAAAACGGAATGGCTGCTCAAGCCGGCCGCCGCCATCACCTTCATCGTCGCCGCGTGGCGCTGGGGCGCGCTGGACACGACGTGGGGCACGGTGCTGTTCGTCGGGCTCCTGCTCGCCGCCGGCGGGGACGTGCTGCTCATTCCGAAAGATCGTCGCGCGTTTCTGGGCGGCCTCGTCAGCTTCCTGCTCGGCCACGTGGCGTACGCGGTCGCGTTCGTCGTGCGCGGCATCGACTGGCTCTGGGTCGCTGGCGCCACCGTCGTGCTCGGCGTCATCGCCGTCCCCGTGTTGCGCTGGCTGTGGCCCAACGTCGAACCACCGATGCAAAAGCCAGTCGCCGCCTACATCGTCGTCATCACGGCGATGGTCGCCGTGGCTGCCGGCACCTTCGGCGCCCGCGGCAACCCGTGGATCCTGCTCGGCGCGTTCGGCTTCTATCTGTCCGATCTATCGGTCGCCAAGGGCCGCTTCATCGGACAGACGTTCCTGAATCGAGCATGGGGCCTACCGCTCTACTTCTTCTCCCAGCTCATCCTTGCCAGCACACCGTGAATTTCGGGGACAAGTCCATGTCTGATCCCACCCTTCCAACCGCGTAATTTCGGCGACGGGTTCATTTCTTTCTGAACCCACCCATCGCAAGCACTCCGCGTTCACGACAGCTTCCGACGACTAGAAGCGCCCCGAAAACAACGGAACCTGTAGCGACGACGAAGTCGCCTGGGCCGCACTGGTTTCGGCAGTCGTCGACAACTCATAGCCCAACACCGCTCCGGTGACCGGCATCAGATACGCCAACAGCACGGTGGGGACACTGAAATCATCGACCGCGACCAGAAACCCGAGACCGGCTCCGAGGCCCAGTGTCTGTCCGAGTACCGTCCACCCCAACCCGCCATTGCCGCCCGCCAAATTCCCACCCCAATAAACACCCGGACCTACGCCAATCGCAATCCCAATACCCCCGCTCGCCGCCGCCGCGAGCCCACACCCCAGCCGACTCAATGCGCCGCCGTCACCTCCGGCGCCACAGCTAGCCAGAGCCACCAAAAAGGCGCCCGCTCCGAATGCCGCGCTGCCCGCGACGGCGCCACCTACCTCCGTCGCAACTCGTCCGGCTCGCGCGTCGTCGGGGTCAAAGTCCTCAGCTCGACACATTGCAGGCGCGCACAGCACGGCGGCGAACACGCCAGCTGCTGCGCAACGGAGTCGCGGATTCCGCATCACCTCCAGCATCAGCTCAATACTGGCACGTTCTGCCGCTGGACCCATAACCCCGCTCTCACTCAGGCCACTCGCCAGCGCTCCAGCCCGGCCCCGGGCCAAACTCATAGTCCAAGCGAAGGCGCTGACCTTCGTCGAGTTCGAACCAGACGCAGCGCAGGAACTCAGTGCACACCCAGTACACGCCGGGCTCGAGCGGAAGCTGGTACAGACCGCGATCGTTGGACGACGTCGACGCGACAGGTACCCCCTCTGGTTTGTCGGACGTTTTCTCACGAACGATCACGCCGAAGTCCGAAGAACTCTCGACCTCGTTATCGTCTCCGACGTCGTTGTACGAGGTGATCAACCCGTAGATGCCCTGGTTCAGCGTGGCAAATTCTTCTACTTCCTCGTCGCTAGGAATGTCGTCACTTCCGCACCCAGTCATCAGGGTCAGGATGCAGAACAAGAAGGCGTGATGGCTTGGCTTCATGATGAGCCTTGTGCAGAACCCATGCCGAGCGTCTTGTAGGCAAAATCCAACGATGACCGCCCAAGAGTGGAGCGAGGTTCACTAGCCAGTAGCGCGGTGCCAACCACCTGTGCCACTCGGACGTTGCCCTGAAAATCACCGCCATTTAGACGTGAAGGAAGCGGCTTGGTGCCACCGCTCGGATCCAAACGACACACGATATGTCAGTCCCCCGCAACCCCAGCTCCTTGATCTTCGCCTGCAAACTCTGGCGCGCCATGCCGATCGCCTCCGCCGTACGCGACACGTTGCCGTCGTGTTCCTTGAGGGCGGCGCTTAGGTATTCGCGTTCGTACTCTGTGACGGCTTCTTTTTTGGAGTCTTGAAAAGACACCCCGGCGATCGGACGCGGAACCGCGCTGGGTCGAACTCCACGCCGCGACAGTATCCGATCGTCCGGTTCGATCGCGTCGCCCGTCGCCAGTACCGCGGCGGGCATGTCGCCGATTTCGTCCAAGAACAACGTGCCGCCGTCCGCCGCCTCGAACTTGCCGGTGCGGCGAGCATCCGCGCCGGTGAACGCGCCGCGCTCGTGACCGAACGGCTCGCTCTCGACCAGTTCACGACTGATCGCGGCGCAGTTGACGGCGACGAACGGCCGCGAGCGTCGCGAGCTGTTCTCGTGCAGCGCCTGCGCGACCAGCTCCTTGCCGGTACCGCTCTCGCCGCGCACCAACACCGTCAGATCGGTCTCGGCGACTTTTCGAATCGTATCGAACACCGCCTGCATCGCGGCCCCCGAGCCGACCCGTACGCCGAATCCATGCTCGCGTTCGACCCGCTCGCGCAGCAGTCGATGCTCCCGGACGAGTCGCGTCTGCTCGAGCTCGCTCAACTCGCGCTCAATCGGCATCCGGTGAGCGCGAAAGGCCGTTACCACGCGCTACCGTTGGCACATGGGCCGCTGGTTGATTGGCATCGTGTCCGCAGGCATCGCGACGACGTCCGCCTGCGGACAAGACGAACAGATCCTGCGGGGCACGGCCGGTGGAGGTTCGCCGCCTGATAGCGGCTCTTCAGGCGGCGCGAGCGCCGGTACCAACAACGCGGGCACCGGAGGGTCTACCGCGGGAAGCGCAGGCGGCGGCTCCGATGCGGGCGCGGGAGCCGACGGAGGCGGGACATCCGGAGGCACGTCCGGCTCCGGTGCCTCGGGCGGCTTCGGATCCGTCGCGGGGGCGGGCGCAGGAGGAAGCGCTTCGGACGCCGGCTCCAGCGCGCAGGGCGGCACGGGCGGCAGTATCGCGCACTGTTTCACGCAGGCTACGGCGAGTCGGAGCTGCGTCGGACTCTCCGCGACCTGTGGGGACGGCGCAGCCGACGACTGCTGCGCAGACGACAGCGTGCCGGGCGGCACGTTTCTCATGGGTCGCTGCACCACGCCAGGCTGCTCCGACGAAGCGGTGGGCCTCGATGCCGAGCTGCCCGAGCATTCCGTCAGCGTGACCGGCTTCCGCCTCGACCGATACGAAGTCACCGTGGGACGGTTCCGCCGCTTCGTGGACACTTACGCCACCCCGCCTTGTCCAGGCGAAGGCGCCCACCCCAACGTGCTTGGCAGCGGCTGGCGATCGTCTTGGGACCAGCGCATGTTGCCGACACCCGCCCACTTCGAGGCTGCCCTGAGCTGTGACGGCGAGCTCGCGACGTGGACAGACGCACCGGGGCCGAACGAGCACAAGCCGATCAATTGCGTCACCTGGTACGAAGCCTTCGCGTTCTGCGCGTGGGACGGCGGACGCTTACCCACCGAGGCGGAATGGGAGTACGCCGCGGCGGGGGGCGATGCCAACCGCCTGTATCCGTGGGGCAACACCGCGGTCACCCAGTCGATCGCCGCACACGACTGCGAGGGCGACGGCTCGGAAGGTTGCGCTTCTGACGACATCGCCGAAGTAGGCGCTCTCCCGAGCGGTGTCGGCCGCTACGGACAACTCGATCTGGCGGGCGGCGTGTTCGAATACGTCACCGATTGGTTCGATCACAACTGGTACGCTGGCGTTGGCGCTACGTGCGTCGACTGCGCCAACGTCGACGGCGGTCAGTTCAAGGTCGCACGCGGCGGTTCGTTCACGAGCCCAGCGCACCGACTGCGCGCAGCGTTTCGAACCAACCCGTCACCGACGTCGCGAAACGTCGCGATCGGCTTTCGGTGCGCGCGCGACTGAGCCGATCGGCCGCGTTCAGAGCTTCTTTTCGTATCCCGTCCGGACGCCCTTAGGCGTGACGCAGGTGAGCGCCCCGAACGTATGACGACACGTTTCGCGCGGTGACGGCCGATCCGGAAACGTGAGCAGGAGCTTCGCTCGCGTGCCCTGCCACGTGCCCGTATGTTGCTTGTCGATCGGATCCCCGTCCGGCGTCTTGAGCGTGCGACTGAGTCGCGCGCTGCCATCCGTCCCCAACGTCAACTCCGCCGTCTCGTACTTGAGCCACCGGACGTCCGACTCGCGCAGTTCGCGATCCTTCTCCGACAGCTTCTCGGATCCCGCCAGTCGGTAGCTCGCCGTCGCCGACCTATCCAGCTCATAATTCCCCGGGATCTCATCGCGCCCGCAGCCGAGCGCTACCGCCGCGCCGATCGAGCCCACCACCGCCAAACGCCAATTCACACGCCGATACTACGCGTTGAACTGCGGGGACGCGTAAACCAGTTCACGGAACTACGTTGCACTACGTTTCGCGCGCCGTCCGGGACGCCGGCCGCGAACTACGGCGATGCGTCATCCGACTCACGCAACGTGAAACCCGCCGCCCAACACCGGGCGCTGTGAAGAATGTCCCCACCTTCAGTCGACGCAGCCGCCGTCTGTCATCGCAGCCGCGAATCGGAGCGCGCGCTGTGCGGAAATTACGCAGCCAGCGCGCTCGGTGTAGCGGTTTTGCCACACGTGGAGAACACATAAATCACTAATTTAATTGATCTTTTCAGCCGCGCCCGGTTCGGCACGGCGTGTGCTTACAACTGGTTTAACCACTGAGGAGAGGTCAATGAATTACCAAGCAATCGCGCTCGGCGGGCTGCTAGCGCTGGGATCCGTCTGCGCACAGCCAACCGAAGCCCAAGCCGCCGGCACGCTCAAAGACAGCAAGAGCGGTGACTACGCCAGCATCGTCGATCACCACGTCGGGGTCGTGCTCAACAACGGCTTCGCGAAGACCACCGTCACGCAGGTTTTCGAAAACGCAACCGAGTCGACGATCGACGCCATCTACGAGTTCCCGGTCCCCCAAGAAGCCGCCCTGAGCGAGATGACGATCGCCGTGGGGGATCGCGTGATGAACGGCGAAGTGCTGCTCACGGATGAGGCCGAAAAGATCTACAAAGATCAGAAGTCCCAAGGCAACCAGGCGGGACTGGCGACCAAGGACGGACATCAGAACTTCCGCTTCTCCGTTTCCAACATCGACCCCGGCTCGCGAGCGACGATGAGTTTCGTGTACTACGAGCCGCTCGCTATCGACGACTCGGTCGGCCGCTACCTGTACCCGCTCGAGAACGGCGGCACAGCGCCGTCGTTTTGGACCGGCAACGAAAACGTCGGCAGCTTTCGCTTCGATCTGGAGCTGAAGAGCTCGCTGCCGATCGACCAAGTGCGCATGCCGGGGTTGAGTCCCGAAGTGACCAAACTCGACGACGATCACTACAAGGTCAGCGTCGAAGCCACGCCGAGCGATCTGACCGAGGACGTCGTCTTCTACTACCGCTTCCCGGATTCGCTCGCCGGGCGGACGGAGGTCATCCCGTACCGTTCGGACAAGGGCGGACCGGGGACGTTCCTACTGCTGCACACGCCCGGCCTTGACCTCAAGCCAGTGCCGGACGGCGCTGACTACGTATTCGTATTGGACATCTCCGGAAGCATGTCGGGGAAGATCGCCACGCTCCGCAACGCCGTCGTTCAGTCGCTGCAGAAGCTGAAACCAAGCGACCGCTTCCGCGTCGTCGCCTTCGACGACCGAACCATCGACGTCAGCGGCGGGTGGCTCAAAGCCAGCGCCGGCAATGTCGGAAAAGCTGTCAGCGCGGTCGAACAGCTTGCAGTCGGGGGGAGCACCGATCTGTACCAGGGACTCAAGACCGGCCTGTCCGGCATCGATACCGACCGCGTCGTGTCGACGATATTGGTGACTGACGCCGAGACCAACACGGGCGTTCTGGCCGGTCACGAGTTCGACGCGTTGGTCCGAGAAAGTGACGTCCGCGTGTACGGCATGCTGATGGGCAACAACGCCAACTGGCCACTGATGGAGATCATCGGCGAAGCCTCCGGCGGCTTTTACCAACAGGTATCAAACGAGGACGACATCTTCGGCCAGGTGCAGCTCGCGTTTAACAAGGCCGAGCATGAAGCGCTGCACGACGTGAAGCTGACGTTCGACGGCGCCGGCATTTACGACACGACGGACTTTCGGCTCAGCAAGGTCTATCGAGGACAGCAGCTACGTCTATTCGGACGCTACACGACGCCCGGCACCGCAAAGTTGGCGCTCAACGTCAAACACAGCGGGCAGCCAAAGCGGTACGACGTGAACGTCGCGCTTCCGACGGCGGACGTCGACAACGCCGAACTCGAACGGCTCTGGGCGCTGGACATGATCCACGCCGTTACCAAGCAGGAGCTGCTCGGCCTGATCGACCACGCCGAAGCGCGCCGGCGCATCGAACGGCTCGGGCTCGATTACCAACTGGTCACCGACTACACGTCGATGATCGTCGTCGACGACAAGACGTTCGATGAGCTGGGCGTCGACCGCAACAACGCTGGCCGGGTGGAGCAGGAAAACGCCTCGGGCTCATCCGGAGGTGGCTACTCGCGCGGTGGACACGACAGTCGCTATGGTGGAGCCACCGACCCAGTGCTGTTGGCGCTGCTGATCGCACTGCTCGGGGGCCTGTCGTTGTCGTTCTGGGTCGACCGCCGGGACCGCCGCTCACGCGCATGATGGGCTCGGCAGTAGCGCGCCCATCCCCGCCGCCCACGTCGCTCCTGGCGCGTGGGCCGTGGGTCGCCCTCGTCCTGACGGCCCTCGCCACCTGGATCGGAGGCAGCGCTGCGCTCGAGTTCAACCGAGCGCAGGTGCTCGACGGCCAGTGGTGGCGCATCGTCACCGGCAACCTCGTTCACTACGGCCCGGCTCACGCCCGTGGCGACATCCTGGCGTTTCTGATCTGGGCGTCGCTGATCGCGATGCTGGACCAGGAGGCGGACGAGGAACAGTTCGCAGACCTCGCGCATATCGTCTTCGACCAGGCCAGCCTCGCAGAGGGCGGCCAACTCGCGGATCCTGCGGCCTATGTGGGCCGGCTCAATCGCTTGTTGCTGAAACTCAGCGGGCAGTAACACCAGCGC
>JAUIKB010000287.1 GCA_030430975.1 Polyangia bacterium | reverse complement strand
CGGCGCTTCGCGGATAGCCTGGTCCATCTGGTCGCCTATCCCTGGAGCGTGGTTGACGCACCTGAGTTAGCTAAATAGGTATCCTATACGTGTGACCTCATCCGCCTCTCAGGCTCTGTGACGCATCGTGATGCCCGGCAAAGTTGTCGTTTGGCAGCACTGTCGTCCGCTCTCGCGCTGACTGTTTTCGTCCGTTCAGCAGGCGCAGCCACCGAGTTCTGGTCGCGCGCACAACTCGGTGGTGGATACACTACCGGCGTCTATGTTTACGACGGGGTAACGGCACCGTCGTTTGGCAGTGTGCCGATACACCTCGAGGACACCGTGGCGGGGCGTGAACTCGGCGGCTCGTTCGATCTGGGTGCGCGGTTTGCGTCGATCTGGGCGGCGGGCCTAGGCGCCAACTTTGCCTATCTCGAGCCGGACGGAAACGTGATCGGGCGGACGAGCCTGTTGGGCGGGACACGCGGCGGCGTAGAGCTAACGCTGGCCGTGCGACCGCTCGCTCCGCCGATCACGCTATGGATCGGAGGCGGCGCAGCGGGCGCTTGGCTCGGATCGGAGGTTGACGGAATCGCAAGTGAGGAGAACGTCGCGATCCCCACATCCCTGGGCGGTCCTGCAATCAGTGCGGGAATCAGCTATGCGTTTCCGATGGGCTTGGGTGGTTTGCTGAGCGTTCGGCAAGCCTGGCTTCGTAGCGGAGCGGCGACGTATCGGCCGCTGACACTGCACGTTGGTGTCTTGGTCACATCGTGGTGACGATGCCGTTCAACGAGAGTAGTCGCTACGATCGAGCTGGATCAACACGGACGCGCTCGACTGTGTCGAGCTCGCCGCGGGGGGGCTCCGCGCGGGTTTCGATGTGGCTGCCATCGCCGTCACTCCGTGGCGCGCGGCTGCGCAGTTGCGAACTGTCCCTTGGCCACTCGACCCCGGGTGGCTCACTGGAGTTTCGTGACGAATCCGTCCGCGTAGGCGCCGGCTGTCGCCGTTTGACCGCGAACCGAGACGGTGCCGGTGAACGTGTCCGAGACGAACCGCGTCGAGCCAGCCGGTCCGCCAAGCCGCGGATGATAGAATCGGGCGTCGGCGGTTAGTCCGATGGCGACCTCTTCCGCCCCTAGGAAGGTGCCTTCTCGCGAGAGACGCAGGAGCAGCAGGCTCCAACGATTGGCCGCCCCGAGCGGTCCCGCTCCTAGGTCCACGACGTCGTCTGCGATGCCGATCACTGCGAGCTGACCGTCGTCGTTCACTCGAACCCGCTTGACGTGGAAAAGAGGATAGCCGCGTGACCATCGATACTGGCGCGTCGCCGTGAAGCTAGCCACAACACTACTGAGTGGATGGAGACCGTCGTGCCCAGGGGCCGCCCCGATCTCACATCCGTCTGGTCGAGGGCACCAACCCACCACTGCCGTCACTCCGTCGTTTGCAACGCCTGTATCGTACGTCCATACATCGTCCTGATCAGCCTGAAACGTGGATTCGAACGTCGAGCCGTCGGAGTGTGTGATGTACCCCGTCAGGTTCGGGAAGGTGGAGTAGAGGCTGTCGCTGTCGTCCACACCAAACCCGTCGAAGTATCGGTTCGCGGCATGCAGAAGCTGAGTGCCGTTGGGTTTGAGGAGCGTAACGAAGCCGTTTCGAACTTGGTTGAACACGGAGCCAGTCACCTGGAGGCCTGCTACGGCGAGGTTTCCCGATGGTGCGAGTTCAAGCTCATGCACGCTGGCAGGCGTGAGAGCAGCCGCGTAGGTGTGTGCCCACGAGAATGAACCGTCGACACTCGACAGGGCGAGCACGAATGGGGCACGGCTTTGTGGCGGCGGATCCCAAACATTGAAGCCGGCGACGTAGATCGGAGATGACGACTGGCCGGCGACATAGACATGCATTGAGTCAGCCTCGATTGTCGTCACCTCCAGGCCGCCGACGCTGTCGTACTTGATTTCAGTCGTCCAACGCGGGGCGCCGGTGGCTTGCCAGCTGGCGATCACGGCCTGGACCGGGCCGCCGACGGGCGTCCCATCGCCGAAGTCCCAGGGGCTGGCTACGTGCGCGGCGGCATAGACCTGCCCCGTGGGGTCCACCGCGACAGCGTTGGCCGAGCCATTCGCGTCTGCATGACCCCAGACCTTGGGCCAAGCATCGCACTGTTGCTGATAGTCGCCGCAGCAGTCCATGAAGCTGACGCAGGCGGCGTCGCAGAAGCACCCCTCTGGTGCCATACCGCCACAATGCCCTGCACAGGACGGCTCAGGCTCGGGTTCGCATTGGACCTCGTAGTCGCAGCAGCAGTCGCCTCGATCGACGCATCCGGCATCGCACGAGCAGCAGATTGATGGATACGCCGGCGAGCACGAGAGAAAACCGCAGTGCCCGTAGCAGGAAGGATACAGCGGTCCGCCGATCGGGCAGAGGGCTGCACCGGTTTGGTCGGTCTCGGCTTGATCGGCATGGCGTGGTGCGGTCGACGTTGCCGATTCGTTGTCGGTCCCGGCAGAGCAACCGTTCACGCACGCCAACCCAACTAGGGCCGTGGCTGTCAGCGAGCGGAAGGTGAGTCTCCCGAGACCAATATCTGCCTGAGAATGCGCGCTCCACATGACGCCGGTATAAGTGTCGCCAGCGGATTCCTCAATGGTGCATCCGCACTATTGATCCCTTGCCAGGTCGGCGACCGAACTGAATCGTCCAAAGCATCGCTAGCGTCGTCGGACGCGGCATCGTCACCGTCCCCGGAGCGGGGCGCCACGAGCCTCGACGCCTTCGCTCACAACAGCGAGCGGTGTTCTTTCGCGAGTGTGTCCGCTAACCCACTGACAAGACGAACGCCGTCTTTCGGGTACTTGCTAGCCGCCACACCTGGCACAAGGGCAAGCGTGGTCACGTTCGACACTGTCCCGTAAGGGTCAACTGGGCTCCCACGGGCCTCCCTCGCACAGCCAACGCAGCGCGCTGTTCCGTTCGATGGATACCGAGCGCACGATCGAGAACTCATCGGCGTTGATGGTTGAATAAAGTTTTCCAAAGATGGGCACGTCGCCTCCGATCGCCTTGCGGATTCGGTCGGGGTTACTCTTCGGAGGTTGAGGGCCTAGTTTGGCGGTGCCCAACGCGTGGGCGAAGAAGCGCTTAGCCTTCGCGGCTCGACGGCGCCATCGCACGGCGTCATCGAAGGCTGACCTTAGTTCGGTGCTGGAACGCAGCCGGGCTCGCTCGCGCAGCGGGGCGAGCGGTTCGAGCACGCCGTAGATGGGTTCCAGCAGGTCCGTCGATGCCTGCACGTCATACGCAGGCAGCAGTTCAAAGAACCCCAACGCCCACGTCAGGACGGTCAGTCGCTCGATCCGCCACCACAGGTCGCGGGTCCGTTCCTCCGGCCAGGCACCCACGAGCGAACGGAATAGCTCGCGTTCGCTGGGCGCTAAGCTCGGGCTGAGCTGCTGCTCCTGAATCCAGCCGTCCAGCGCGGCCGCCTGCTGCTCGATCTCGTCGCGCTCGACGTGCGGGCTGGTTCGCCAGCCGTGGTCGAAAAGGAGCCGCCAATGGAGCGCCCATAGCGCGCCCGCCCGAGCTATCACCTGGTCTGTGTTGGGTTTCGACATGGTTGGTTGCCTGCTGCCTTCGTCTCGATACCGAGCGCCCCGTTGAGCAGCTGCACGATACACGACGCCCGCTCGTGATCCCTAAGGCCCCAGCCGACGATCCTACCGCTCGCGTTGGGTTCGCCGTCGTACCGGGGGCCGGGCTCTGTCGCCGGCATCTCCGTGAGCACCTTCGGAATCCAAATCAGTCGGGGCAATCTGTACCCCAAGGCGTCGTCCCTCATGGGTTGAGCTGGTCGTCCCGATCCGCGGAAACCCGTGCCGGAGACGTTTCGGGCGGTGAAGTATCCTGCCGGAAAGCAAATGCTGTACTCGGTGATGAGCGAGCCGCCTGGGCTTGGACAGTATCCGGCGGCTGGTACCGTGGCCTATCGGCGCGGCCTTTCCTGCCGCGCTAGACGGTGCAAGAGTGCGGCGTCCAATATGGAGAAGCAACAGTCTGCCAGATCGAACTTGAGCGATGCGCATGTACGTTGCTTCGCGGGGCTTATGTTCGTGCTCGCGCTGCCGCTCGTCTTGATGTTGGTGCTCTCGCCAATCGCGGCCGTCCGCCTCGCGTTCTTTGATCCACCGATAGGTCGCAGCGAAGATGCGTTGATCGCTGCGGTCGTCTTGCCGATCGGGTTTGCGCTGGGCGTGTACGGCGTGGCGTTGTTGGTGATTGCCGTTGGTCTGTTCAAGCGACGGCGTTGGGCTGGCTATTGGGGTGCAGCTGTCGCGTTGACGTGGTTTCCGCTGGGACTGGTGCCGTTCGGCGCCTACGGCCTGTTTGCGCTCCTGCGCAAGCGGGTGCGTGCGGATTGGCTCGAGCGGCCAGGCCGCCGACGTGCCGTCCCGAGCGGGTGAGCGCAAGTGCCGCTAACCCTCATCTAGACGAACGCGCCGACTTTGGTTTGGCCTTGCGCGGGGGCGCCCAAGCGTCGAAGGCTTCGTCCAGACCGCGTATCTCGAGCGTTCCACGCTGCCGGTCGTGGGCGAGCAGCTTGCCGTCGACTCGCCGCGGCGCGACGCGCAGTTCGGCTTTGATGGTGGCAAGTTTCTTTAATTTGCCGTCTCGAAATCCGAACGCGAGGGTCTTCTTCCGACACTCGAGCCAAACGACGGCGTTGTCTGATGAGGCGAGGCCGGTGCATTGGGGGCGGCGCACGGAGGCCACGACGCCCGGTTCTTCTCCCATCGCGAGCACAACGATGTTGGTCGGCGTCGTCGCGACCAGGTGCTCGCCGACCGCCACCATGCGCTCCAGCGGCACGTCCGACTCGTAGCGCTTCACCGCGGTCCCGTCCTTGAAGGACAGTTCATAGATCGTGTCGCCCACGCGCGCGTACCCACGTTCGCCGTCGGGGCACGCCACCGGCCAGGAAAACGGCGTCGGTAGCCCTTCGATGACGCGACGCTCGCCGTCTCGCACGTACACCACCCGCTGCGCGCGGCCATCGCTCCGCTCGATCGCCAGCGGCAGGGGTTCGGTACAGTGAACTTCATCGCCGTCGTTCGGAATTCGCGGCGGCGTTTGCCCCTCTAGATTCAGGACCTTTTCAAGGCCCGGCGGATGGGCCAACCCCAACAGCACGTCGGCATCGTGGTCGGACGGGTGCAGCGTCACTCCATCGGCTGTGACCGGCCGTGACGCGCGCGCGTTCTTGCGAGCCTGCTCGAACGCTTCGTCGATGCCTGGCTTTGGAAGCTCATTGTTTTTCGGATGCAGAATCGACCCGAATGGATCGGGCACGAGCCGAGCTGCCCAGGTCTCGCGAGATGCGTCGCGCTCTTCGACCCAACCCAGAAAGAGCACCTGCTGAATCGGAGCGAGCTTATGGAGCGCTTGGAAGAACTCCGCCGCGGCGGCGAACAGCGCCCGAGCGTTAGCCCAACGCTCGCGGAGGTGGAGCTTGGCGAAGCTGCCGGACCACAACCATGGCTGGTCGTCCGCTGCGGCCGGTCCGGTTGCGAGAACTCGCTCAACCAGCTCGGCGAGAGCCGTCTTCGTCTCTACTGAAGGTTCGTCGACGAACTTGACGACGTACGGATGCGCCTCGTCGCTGTTCCAGTCTTTTGGGTGCCTGCCGGCGAAAGGAAACTCGTCGCTCATCCGATGAGCCTAGAGCAAGGTCAGCCGATTGGATCGAACACCTGGTGGCGTCCCGATAGCTCAGACTCTGATCAGCTTCCGCTCAAGCGCGCCGAGCCATTCGTCGCTATCCTGAGCGCCATGACCGACCGCTCCACACTGAAACTCGCCACCCCGATTGCGGCGCTCCTGGTCGCTCTTGCTACCGCGTGTGACAGCGAAGACTCAGACAGAGCGCTCAACACCGGAGGCACCGGGGGCTCCACCGGCAGTGGCGAGGGGGGGGCGTCGGGGGGCGGGACGGGCGGCAATGCCGGAACCGCGGGGTCGTCGGTGGGCGGGAGCGGAGCCGGTGGCAGCGGCGCCACCGGAGGGGGTGGCGGTAGCGCTGGGACCGGCGCATCCGGAGGCCTGGGCGGATCTGCTGGAAGCGGCGGGGGCGGAACCCTCACGCTCCTCGCGGGTGAACCCGGCGGTGCCGGCTACACCGATGGGGTGGGCGACGCCGCGCGGTTTCGCTTCCCCGCGGCTGTCGCTTCGGACGGCAATGGCATCCTGTACGTCGCCGATCCGACCAACATGAAGATCCGCCGAGTCGATATCGCCACCCGCACCGTGACGTCGCCCTACGATCTGTTCGGTCCTAAGGCACTCGCTGCGGATGGCGCCGGCAAGCTGTACGTCGGCAACGGTACTGCGGTGTTCGAGTTCGACTTGAGCACCGACACACGGACGCTCATCGCCGGCGACGAGAACATGAGCGGGACGCGGGACGGCGTCGGCACTGCGGCGCGCTTTTCGAGCATGAGCGCGATGGTCTACGACGGATCCGACCACCTCTACATCGCCGAGCCGGACGAGCACCGCATTCGGCGCCTCACGCTCTCGACCCGAAGCGTCGAGCAGTTCGTCGGAATGGCCGGGCAAGAGGCCACGGTGGACGGCACGGGCACGGCGGCTCGGTTTCGTCTGCCGGCTGGGCTGGAGTTTGCTGCAGGGAAACTATACGTCACCGACATCCAAGGGGCGACCGTGCGTGAAGTCGACGTGTCGACTGGCGCGGTGACGACCCTCGCCGGGGTCGACCAGCAGTGGGGCACGGTCGACGACATCGGCAGCGCGGCGCGGCTTGCCGATCCCAACGCGATCTGGGAGCACGGCGGCACCCTGTATGTCGGCGAGTACAGCGCGATTCGCGCGATCGATCCGTCGACTGGCGCGGTCTCGACGGTTGCGGGGCTGCCGGCAATACGGGGGCGGTTGCCGGTGATCGAGGAAGGCGTCGGCGCGGCGGCTTCGTTTGGCAGCTTGTTCGGTGCGACCACCGACGGTGGCAAGGCGTGGCATTACGTCCCCGCTGATCCAATCGACGAGCAACACTACTTGATCTACTTCGGATTCGCCGATGATGGTAAGGAAGTCAGGTTCCGCGACGTGCTCGGTTGAGATGGACGAGTCGGCCCTTTCGGACTTGAAGCCCCATGCGAATCGGATGGGAGCCCCGCTGCGAATAGCGTCGAGCAGGTCTTGCTTCGAACCTTTCAAGGCTTTGCCATTGGAATCGTTTTGGT
>JAUIKB010000286.1 GCA_030430975.1 Polyangia bacterium | reverse complement strand
GTGTTGCTGGAATCGCCGACCGCCACAGCTGGCGCAAGGAACGACTACGTCGGCCAGGAACTGCATCTCGATCGTCTCGGCGCCTTCACCGCGACACGCCTCGCAACGCCCACCGTCAACGTTGAACGAGAACGCCGACGCTGTGAGCCCGTGCAGCCGCGCTTCAGCCGTCGCGGCGAACAGCGTGCGAATCCGGCTCATCGCCTTGGAGTAAGTCGCCGCGTTGCCGCGCGACGTTCGGCCTAACGGCTGCTGATCCACGAGCACGACTCGCTTTAAAGTGCCGGAAATGTCGACGCTGCGCACCGACCCGGGTCTCGCCACGGCAAAGTCCCCGAACCGACGCGCCAGCGAGCGGTACAACACGTCGCTCACGAGCGTCGACTTGCCCGACCCGCTGACGCCCGTCACGGCGCACAGCACGCCTAGCGGCACGTCGACTTCGACGTCCTGCAGATTGTTGTGCGTCGCGCCTTGGATCCGAATGAACCCGTCGGGCGCTCGCGGTTCGAGCGTTGCGTCGATCCGCAGCGCGCGCAATGCGCGCTGAGTGGGGCCCTTCAAACGCGCAACCTCGCGGGCGGACCCCTGACGAACGATGCGACCACCTTGTCGCCCCGCGCCCGGCCCCAGCTCGACCACGCGATCCGCAGCCCGGATGATCTGCGGGTCGTGCTCGATCACCACGACGGTGTTCTGCCGCTCGGCAAGCTGCCGAATCATTTCGATGAGGGGCTCAAGATCGACCGGATGCAGCCCGACGCTCGGTTCATCCAGCACGAACAGCGCGCCGTGAAGCGACGTGCTGAGCGCTTGCGTCAGCGTCAGCCGTTGCGCTTCACCCCCGGACAACGTCCGGGCTTGTCGATCGAGCCGAAGGTACGCGAGCCCAACGCGGCGCAGGTACGAGAGGCGACGCAGCAATTCAGCGTGGGCGACCTTGCCTTGTCCCGTAGTGGGCTTGAATTCAGTTAGACGATCGTGGGCTTCACCGATCTCGAGCGCGTGCCATTGACCCAGATTGCGCTCGGCCACTCGATAGCTCAGCGCGCGCGCGTTCAAGCGCGCGCCCTCGCAAGTAGTGCACCGCTCATACGACCTGTAGCGGGCGAGGAACACGCGCACGTGCATCTTGTATGTCTTGCGTTCGAGCCGCTTGAACCAACCCAAGACGCCCTTGTAGCGCGTGGACTTATGACCATGCAGAACCACTGCGCGATGGGCTTCGGTGAGCGACGCCCACGCTACATCGGTCGGGATGCCAAGTTCGGCGCACGTCTTGAGCATTCGACGCCGCTCCGGCGCCCCGCTCTTGCCCGCCCACGCTTTGATCGCGTGCTTTTTTAGCGAACGCGTCGGGTCCGGAATTACCTTGTCCAAATCCACACCGATAGTGCGACCGAACCCCCGGCATTCGCTGCACGCACCGACGGGAGACTCGTAAGAAAACAGACGATGCGGCGCGGGTTCCAGAGCGCGCTCACACCTCGGACAAGCATACCCATCTTGTAATTTTATACACTGTGCACCATCGACCAGCGCCTGCCCGCTACCTCGCGACCACGCGAGCCGAACTGCGTCAACCAGCCGCGCGTGCGAATCCGAGCCAACTTTCAATCGATCGAGCACGACCCCCAGATCGGTCGCTTCGACCGCTTCGCTCGGTGGAACGTCTTCGATACTGCGGACCTGCTCCGCGAGCCAGACGCGGCGATACCCCTCGCGTTCGAGTTCTTCGCGAACGTTGAGGTAGTGCTCTTTGGACTCGATGCGAAGCGGATAGCGCACAACGACGCGTTCACCGTCCAGCTCCGATCGTACCCGCCGCGCCGCAGCTTCATCGTCGAGCCGAAGGGCGGGCACTTGATGCTCCGGGCAGTACGGCCAAGCCTCACTTGCGAACAGCGCCGTTAGGTAGGCCTCCACATCCGCCATCGTTGCAACGGTGGAGCGCGAACTCTTGATGGGCGCACGTCGATCGACGGCGACGCCGGCCGGTACCGGCTCGAGCGAGTCCAGCGGGGGGCGCGGTAGCCGCTCGAGAAATTGACGCGCGTAAGGGCTAAAGCTCTCAACGAACCGCCGCTGGCCCTCGGCGTAGAGCGTGTCGATCGCTAGACTGCTCTTGCCCGCGCCGGACACGCCGGTCAGAACCGTCACCTCGCCGGGTGTCAGATCGAGGTCGACCGCCTGTAGGTTGTGGGTTCTAGCGCCGCGTAGCCGCGTGCTCAACATGACCGCTGCTTAGCATGCCAGAACCGAGAGCAGGCTTTGGGGTTGCGCCCAGTCCGCGCGCGGGCATAGTTCGGCTCGCCATGGCCAAGCCGAAAGACAAGCCCTACGGGGACCGAACCGTCGCGACGAATCGGCGCGCGCGTTTCGAGTACGAGCTGGGCGAGCGCTACGAGGCCGGCATCTCACTACAGGGCAGCGAAGTGCGCGCGCTTCGGGAGCACGGCGCGGACCTCTCCGACGCTTGGGTGGACGTGACGAACTCGGGAAGTGCCCAGCTTAAGGGCATGCGCATTCCCGTCCTGAAGCACGCTTTCCTCGGGCACGAAGAGAAACGCACCCGTTCGCTGTTGCTGCATCGCAGCGAAATCGACAAGCTGCGCGGCGCGGTGTCCCGCGATGGACTGACGCTGATAGTAACGCGCTGCTACTTCACTCGGGGACGGGCAAAGGTCGAAATCGCTCTAGGCAAGGGCAAAAAACAACACGACAAGCGCCGCACCGTCCGAGAGCGTGACGCGGAACGGGAAGCACGCGCAGCGATGGCTGACGCCCAGCGGGGGCGTCGATGAAGCTCGCCTTGGACGGCGGCGGGGACGCCATCGTCACGCGTAGCGACGGCGCGAGCGCGGCGTTCGACTGCTCCAAACCGTTTCCCCCGGGTTCGACGGTCCGTGGCCGCGCGAATGGTGCCGACGACCTGTATCAGCTCAAGGTCCGCAACTGCATCCGAAAGCCCGGCACCGAGCGGTTCGACGTCGACGGTCGGCTGGTCAATCTCTCGAAAGCTCAGCGCGCGCGTTTGTTGGCGTCACTCGCTGGCTCGTGACGCACGAGCGGGACGTCCGAGAACCCGACGTTCAACCCAATCCCGAGCCACAGTCCGCCCAGCCGAGCTGACCGATCGCCCCGCTGAGCCGACACCTGGCGCAGCGTCGCCCCCAGTTCCGGGCGAACCGTCAACTCTAGATTCTCGCTCAAGCGGGGACCGAAGCTTCCCCAAACGACCGCACGGGCTGACCACGTGTCCGACTGTCCGGGTTCGCGGTCGACGGCGTCGGCGGCCCCTAGGTGAACCATGGCGACGCTCGCCTGAGCGCCTGCTGCTAAGCGCGTGCGGGTTCCTGCGCCCCAGTCGTACCCCGCGGCGACGCCCGCCTCGAGCCATCGCATCGAACCGATCGACTCGGTGCTTCCACCAAGCCACGACGTGGTGATCGCAAACTCCGGCCCGCGACGAAACCGCAACGGAAACCGAAGTTCCGACCCGACGAGCCAAAAGTCCCCGCCGCCGACGAAGGCGCCAAGCGCCCCGGCTTCGAGGAGGAACTCCGCGCGCAGGGCGCCGGGTGCCGGCTCGACCTTTGGCTCCTCGACGGGCCGCTCCTGTGCGAGCCGTCGAGCTCGAACCCGCCGGCGTCGAAGTTGATTCGCAAGCTCAGCAGCCGCCAAAGCGATGTGCCGCGCGCGCAGCCGGCGGCTTCTCTTCGCCTTGACGCGGCGGGCGCCAACCCGTTGACCGCGTGCCCACATCTCTACCGACAGCGTGCCGTCTTCGAGGTCGGCAACGCGCACGTAGAGCGTACCCTCCGGGCCGTCGGCCGCCGCCTCAGGATCCGGAGGAACTTCAACTTCGGAAACCTCAAGCTGGATCAGCCTGCGTACGAGAGCTGGATTCACCAGCTCACGGGTTGGGTCAGCGATTTCGATAGTCAGCTGCTCGGCGGATGCGGCGGCTGGTGCGACGAGCAGGGCTAGCAGCGCTAGGCCGCCGAGTAGATAACGGTTACTCCGCCGGGTCCGCAACGCCGCCGTCGGCGCCAGCGCCGGCATCGTCATCCGGAGCGGCGGGCTGTTCCGCCTCCAGGGCGGCCAGGCCGTCTTGAATCTCTTGGGAGCGATCACCGCTTGGGAATTCTTTCGAATACTGAGCCGCCAGCTTACGCGCTAATTCGAGATTTTTTTGGCTAATCGCAGCCAGAGTTTGGCGCGCCAACGCATCTTCGACGAAGTCGCCCGTCGGAGACAAGGACCGATACACCGCGTACGCCCGAGCCGCCTCGGCCGTATTGCCGGCCTTTCGCATCATGTTACCCAGCATGTAGGCGGCCGTCGCAGCGTCCGCATGCCCTTGATGCTGATATGCCAAGCGTTTTAGCGCCGCGATCGCATACGCCGGCTGCTTGTTGACACGAGCCAGGTCGGCCAGATCCATGAGCTGACCCGGGGCGGCTTGACTCAGCGCTATCGAGAAACCTCCGGCCTTTTGTAGGGCAGCGTACGCCTCCTGATAGTTGCCGGCGTTTAGGAGCGTCTGCCAGGCAGGCGCGACCGGCGCGGCCTTCGGAGCTGGCTTGTCGGGATCGTTGTCGACATCAGCGGGAACCTCAACCACCGGGGACGGAGCAAGAAGCGGCGCCTTGACGACCGGCACGGCTTGTTTCGCTTCGTCGACTTCCGGATCCACTGCCTCGGTCGTCGGTGCCTGCTCCGGACCGGAGGGGCGTTCGACCATGACCGGACGCTCGGCGGCCACTGTCGTTGCGACACCAGGCGACGACGGTCCTACCCAGCGCGCCCCGACAGCGACGCCTGCACCGAACAGCACGATCGCCGCTGCTGGTGCCCACCACAGCGAAACACGCCGCTCGACCGTTGGCGTATGTTCGAGCTCGTCGCTCAAACGTCGCCAACCTTTCTCAATACGTTCGTCCGAATCCTCCGCGGAGTAGTCGCGCAGCGCCTCCAGCGGGATGTCCGGGAGCTTTCGCTCCGTCATGTCGATTCCTCCACGTCCGTCGGGACGAAATGATCGTTTAGGAAGTCTTGCGCCCGACGAATGCGTCGTTTCGCCGTCGCTAGAGAACAACCCGCGAGTTCCGCGACCTCTTCCAACTTGTGTTGTTGAACGCTGCGTAGCGTCCAGGCGATCCGGTCGTCCGCGGGCAACGTTCGAAGCAGCGCGTATACCTGGGCCAGCTGGGCGCGCGCCTCGGGGCCGGCCTCCGCGGACGCAAGTGTGTCGAGCGCAACGGGATCGTTGCCACCACCCAGACCCAGCGTAGTCAGCATCCGACTACGACGCAGCCGAGTGCGCACAAGGCTCACGATGATCGCACCGAGCCACGACTTAAACGCGGCCGCCTCACGCAGATCGGCGAGCCGCTGATGGGCGCGAATGAACCCGTCGTGCACGATGTCTTCAACATCCGTTGCATTGCCCTGAATGCGCACAGCGAGATTCATCGCGAAGCCGGCGTGTCGTCGGTACAGTATCTCGAAGGCACCCAAGTCGCCGTCTTTAGCGAGAGCGACCAGCTGCCGGTCCTCAAGTTCCGATTGGCCTTTGCCCGCGCCCGCACCCGCGGCTGCTCCGCCCTGCAAGAGGCGGAACCGCTGACGCGCGGTGTTTGAAGCAGATGCCATGGCTAACAGTATGACGGCATCCGGGAATGGAACGGCTCACGGACCGGACAATCACCTGGCAAAAAGACGTAAAGGCCTAAAAAGAAAGGACTTATGTCGGGGGTTCCGGAACCGCGCTGGTTCGAAGAACCGCCGCCTAGTTTTGTTCTTTTTTTGAGCCGCTTTGGTATGGTCGCGTCTCTATTCAAGCACTGAGCCGACACTTAACCAATGGCTCACCAGGAGGATCCCCTAATGAGCATTCGCAAAATCTTTGCGCTCGCGCTGAGCATTCCGCTTCTCTCTCTCACCGTTGCCTGTGGTGGCGACGCCATGCCCGAGGCCGAGGCGCCCGACACCGAAGGCGCAGCTGGCGACATGGCCGACGAGGCTGGTGACGAAGCTGGCGGCGACGAAGCTGGCGGCGACGAAGCTGGCGGCGACGAAGCTGGCGGCGACGAGGCTGGCGGCGATGAAGGCGGCGACGAGGGCGGCGACGAGGGCGGCGACGACGAGGGCGGCGACGAGTAAGTCGTCTCACTCTAAACGCTGCAAGACGCGGAGTACCTTTAGGGTGCTCCGCGTTTCGCTTTTTGTCTTGTGGCCGCCGGGCAAGGGACCGCGTGTTCAGCCGCCCGCGGACTGTTGGCAGCTAATCAGGCGAGCCGACGAGCAGCTCGACATGGGCTCAAACGGCTAGCCGTTTATCTCAACCACAAGCCGGGTGCGGCCGACCAGTACTTCGGAACCGTGAACGAGCTCTTGCTTGCCTCGAACGCGGACGAATACTCCGGTCCGTGACCCAAGATCGGTCAGGACGACCGTGCCCGCCTGCTCCTCAACGACACAGTGCTGCTCGTCGACGAGCGGATCGTCGGGAAAGATCAGGTCGCCGATGGCCGAGCCGATCTGAAGTGTATTGCCGCGGGCGACGACGCAAGCGCCTTGCGCGCCGCCCTGAAAGATCTGGACCACTCGAAACGAGGACGGCCACTTCGGCGACGAATAGAAGTAGGTCGGATCAGGGTCAGGGCCGTCGTCGGGCTTCGGGTTCTTGCACACTGTGAGCAGTTGATCGCCGACGACGAACTCATCGTCCATCTCGAGCTCGATCGCTGTACGAACACGAAAGAAGACGCCGTTGCCTCCCTCGAGGTCTTCGACAAATAGCTTTCCGTCGTTCCAGCGCAGCTGCGCCTCGGTCGGGTGGCAGAAAGCTTCGCCCTCGAGTGGAATCTCACCCTGACTGCCGATAACGGCTTTCGTCCCAGGTGGATCGTAGCGCTCGGGGCCGCCGCTCAGACTGCGCATGACGACCAGCGAGAAGTGGTTCTCTGCCTTGGCTGCGGGCGGTCGATCACTGACGGCCGCCTGCTGAGATGTCGAGGACTTCGCAGCTTTGCGGTTGATCTTCTGAACGTCAACGTTCGGTTCGCCGGTCAGCATCTCGATGCCGCCGACCTCGGTACCGGCGAGGATCGCATCGAATCGACCGTCGCGAAGCATCAGCACCATCTCCATGTGCTGCGCCTTCATCAGACCGCGCACGAAGTCGCTGACGTCGTCGCGCGAGACCTCCGCTTGATACGAACGGCGGTGGCTCTTGATGACGCGCCC
>JAUIKB010000285.1 GCA_030430975.1 Polyangia bacterium | reverse complement strand
GATGTACAACAGACCGTCGACGCCACCCAGATCGACGAAGGCACCGAAGTCGGTGATGTTCTTGACCAGACCTTCGAGTACCTGACCGCGCTCCAGGCTGGCGATGATCGCCTCGCGCTGCTCGGCCAGATCGCTCTCGATTAGGGCCTTGTGCGAGATAACGGCATTCTTGATGGCTTCGTTGATCTTCACCACCTTGAATTCCATAGTCTTACCTACATATTGATCGTAGTCAATGATAGGCTTGATGTCGATCTGTGAACCAGGAAGGAATGTTTCCAATCCGCTTGCATCCACGATCAATCCACCTTTAGTTTTACTGATAACGGTTCCTTTGATGATGGTTCCGTTTTCGTATGAGTCAACGATGTCGGACCATGCTTTCAACAACTTGGCTTTACGGCGAGAAAGAACCAAATGTCCTTTATCATCTTCCAATTGTTCGACATACACGTCCACCAAGTCACCAATATTGATCTCATCCAAATCACGGAATTCAGATAGAGATAAGATACCGTCTGACTTATAATTCAAATCAAGAACAACGTCACCGTCGCGTACAACGCTGCAGGTGCACGCGGGTTGGGCGGTGGCGTGTACGGGCGAGCTGGCTATCTTTGGCTAGAGAACTCGATCGTGGCACACAACTCAGCCGCCGAAACGGGTCCCGACTGCTACGGAACCGTCACGTCGTTCGGCTACAACCTGATCCGAAACGCAACCGGATGTGGCGGTCTCGGCTCGTCGGATCTAGTCGGAGGGATCGGAGCCCTTCCGCCGCTCGACGCCGGTCTGACTCCGCTCGACTTTAGCTACACCACGCCGGTCCACCTGCTCAACAGCAGCAGCCCCGCGATCGACAACGGCGACCCGAACGATTGCGAAATCTACGGCACCTTCATTCTCGAAACGGACCAGCGCGGCTTCCATCGCCCCAGCGGCGGCCGCTGCGACATCGGCGCGGTCGAGCTTCAGCAGTGAACCTGTCGATGCGCCTCGCCGGAACGGCGGGGCGCATCACTGCCAGGTGATCGTGATTGGGGTCACAGCGTCGGGGCCGCCGGCTTCGCCCAGCTGACCGAAAAACCCCCCGCCCCAGCACAGAACCTCGCCGGACTCGCGCAGAGCGCACGCATGGCCGGTCCCCACGGCGAGCTGGACCGCATCGGAAATACCCACAACGCTCGTCGGCACCTCTGTTTCCGGTCCGCCTGTCCCCAGTCGCCCGTTGCGACTGCTCCCCCAACACTGCACGCGTCCATCCTGCAAGAGAACACAGGCGAACTCGTATCCGCTCTGCAGATCGACCACCTTCCCTGAAGGCTGCACCTTCAACGCTGTCGGCGTATCGGTCGGGGTATCCCACACCGGAATTCTACTTCCCCAACACTCGATCACAGCAGGGTCGCCTGCCAGCACACAGGTATGGCTGCTTCCCACCGAAAGTTGATGAACCGGCGTCGATAGCGTAGAGCCAACCCGCACCGGGGTCTGACTAGAATCAGACGCGTCGTTTCCGAGTCTTCCGTCGGCACCCAGACCCCAACACCATACACTGCTGTCTTCTTTCACCGCGCACGCGTGCTCCAAGCCGACGCCGACATCGACGACATCATCAATGCCCTGAACGGGCAGCGGAACCACCACCCTAATCCCCCCGTCGAGTAGGCTCACCGACTGCCCCGTGAGCCCGTGCCCCCAACACCACACGCCACCGGCCTCAACCGCGCACGTCGCACCGTATAGCGTGGAAACACGTGACACCGGGCCCTGGAGCAAATTGAACACCGGCGTTGGGCTGAACGACAGATTGCCGGTCCCCAGCTGCCCGACTCGATTGCGCCCCCAACACTTGAGTCGGCCACCATCGATCGCACATGCGTGCTTCTGACCGAGCGAGAACTGGGCCGATGCAGAGACGCCGGAGACCGTACCGCGACCAAACGATGCTGATGGCAAGCTCGCGTCGCCTAACTGCCCGGAATCGTTCTCACCGAAGCAGCGAACCGTTTGGTCATCCAGCACAGCGCACGTAAAACCTCCGGCGAGAATCCGTTCAACACGCGCACATGGCTCGGGTGTCTCAACGTCACACACGGGCAGCTGTCCGCCCCCGTTCGAACCGCCCGCGTCCACCCCGGCTGAACCACCCGATCCGCCGACAACTCCACCGGAACCACCCGACCCTGCCGACGCCGAGCCAGACGAACCACCGGTTTCAACCGGCAAGAACGTATGGGGTGCACTGAAACAACCTGCCCACAACGCAAAACCGCTGCAGCTCACCAATAGGCAGGCGCGCTTCACTGCGCGACCTCGAGATTGATCGTGACCGGCACACTCGAATCGTTCACTAGCATCGGAACCCCTAACTGGCCGAGATAGTTATCACCCCAACACATCACGCTCGCGTCTTTATTTACCACACAATTATGGTTATACCCAACCGCGAGTTCGACCGCATCGGACACACCGGCGACGTCTGAAGGAACCGATGTGTCTGGTCCTTCGTGGCCCAGTACGCCTGCGCCGTTGCGCCCCCAACACTGCACACGACCGCTCTTGAGCAGAGCACAAGCGTGTCGCCAGCCGACTTGCACATCTACCACCTCGCCATCAGGCTGCGGGTCCAACGTAGTCGGGACCGACCTGTTGCCGCCCACCGAAAATCCCCAGCACTGGACGACGGCTGGCGTACCAGCGATCACGCACGTCTGTTCCGCTGAAGCGTCAATGCGTCGAACAGGCGTTTCAATTGCGGTGACCGAAACAGGCACCCCGCTATTGTCGAACGCTCCGTTGCCGAGCCTTCCGTCGACACCGCGCCCCCAACACACGACGTTGTTGCCCTCGTCGATGATCGCACAGGCATGCCGGGACGCGACCGCCAACGCCACCGCCGGGCTCGGCAACTGCACCGGCGTGGGCTGCGTAGAAAACGCCGCGTACTCGTCGCCGTTCCAGGCCTGACCGTTCAAGAGGATCCCCCAACAGTCGACCGTGCCGTCAGCTGAAAGCGCGCAAGTCGCTCCAGATGTGGAAAGTTCGATCGCCGCGTCGCGCACCAAGACCGGGGCGCTGTAGAACACGCGGTCACCTGTCCCGAGTTGCCCCTGTGCATTGCCCCCCCAGCACCACGCAGCACCACTAGCGCCGATGGCGCAACTGTGCACAACACCCAACACCACGCTGCGTGGAAAACGCAACTGGGCAACAACGGTCGTTGAGCCGAACACACCTTGAGGTGTGTCGGGATTGCCGAACTGGTGCGAATCATTGTTGCCCCAGCAGCGAACCGTGCCGTCACTCATCGACACGCAGGTATGGCTGCTGCCCGCCGCGATGTTCTCGGCGCGGGCACACGCCGTATCCGATAATCCGACACAGACGCGTTGCGGTGCTGACGCGGGCATCCCTCCGCCACCGTCCGAAGCCCCGGAACCGGACGCGCCTGCGGCCCCAGCCGCTGCGCCCATGCCAGTGCCCGACGCTCCGCCCCCACCGCCGCCCGCAGAGCCTCCACCGCTGCCAGCAGAGGAGGACGACGACCCGCCTTCAGCGCCCGTCCCGCCAGCGCCTGGAGCCTCAGCGAGCCGATGCCCCAGCGGCGCCGGCGTGTCGAAACACGCCACGGCGAGCATCGGCGCCAACACAAGGCCCGTGGCCACCGAATAGCGCCTAGTCGACATCATTTCGAAGCTTAGGATCGTACACCAAGCAGCCCACGCCTATGATTCAAGCAACATCTTGGCCAACTCCAGCTGCCGGAATACCAGGCGTTTGGGGCTGTCGGCCCCTGAAACCCTTGTGGCGCCACGTGGCAGATCGTCAGAATACGCCGTGCAACCCGATGCGTTGCAACCCTACGGTCGGCGTCACCGCCAGTGGCCCTCCAGGACGGAACAGCAACATCAATAGGCCGCCGACAGCGAGCGCGCCTCCCCCGGCGTACAGGCCCATCGCGCCCGCCTGGAAATTCGAAAGGTCGTCGCGCAGCTCAGCGTCGCGCGCCAGCGCGTCGTCGGTCAAACCTCCGCGTTGGAGATCATCCAGCTCGGTCGACGCATCCGCAGCCATCAACGTGAACACAACGCCGGTCCCGATCGACGCGGCGCCGAGTCCTACAAAGGACCACCCGAGTACGCCCAGCGCTTGTGGTGGCGGAGGAGCCTTTTCGCGGGCTGAGGGATCGGAGCGGGGCCGGGAGCGGGCAGAAGTTCCAGGAGCGGGTTTCGGCAACTCTGGCGGCTCTTCCGTGTTTGCTGGTGACACGGGGCTTTCCGGTATCGGGGGCAGCTCCTTCAGCGGCAATAGCGAACGCTGAATCGTCACACGCTGGCCTTCTGTTACCGACACGACCAGGATCATCGTGGCAAAGCCCTGCCGAGTCAGTTCGAGCTGATGCTGCCCCGGCGATAAGTACAATCCAGCAGGCGCGGTGTACTCGCTACCGTCGGCGAGCTCGACCACGGCTCCCGCCGGGTCACTGCTAACAGTCACCAGCGCGTGCGTCGCCAGGACCTCTGGCTCCAGCTTGTCGATGTCCTTGAGGGCACTCCGGCGACGCGACGCCCACCGGCCAGACTTGGCTTCGGCGTGACCGGCGGATCTCGAAACGAACCGACGATAATACGTCGCGGCCTGGACCGGGTTGCCGCTCAACTCGTGAGCGAGTGCGAGGCCGAGCAGCATGTGCCAAGTCGAGGTCTCGTCGTTGGCCTTCTTCAACCCGTCCGAGAAGAATGCGACGGCATCGTCGAGCCGCCCCTCTTTTAGCGCAGCCTTCCCCGCTTCGCGGAGTTCTGTCAAACCAGCCGTTGATGCGTCGCCATCTTGCGCCCCGCAGATGGCGGGTGGCGTCAGCAGCGCAGCCGTCAGCACCATCACCACCGCGCCGCGTCTCATCGAGGTCTAGCCTAGCGCAGCTGGCGCGGGTGCGGACAACGAGTATTCGATGGCTAAGGCGCTACTCATTTTCGTCATTTTCGCCGGCTACATCTGAATGTCGTTTTCCGCCTTCAGCGGCGGTGGCGGATCCAGCTCGCCAAACATCTCACGCAAGTCGATCTCGATCGTACGGGTGAGCCCATCGATCGGGATGTCGTTACCCAACCCTTCGAACGGATTCTCGCTCCGGTCGAGGATCTGTCGGTCGAGTTCCAGCTGAAGCACCAGCGTCAGACCCATCCGTTGAGCGTCGTCGGGTCGGGAATTATCGGTGCCGGGCGAAGTCAACGATGTTGAGCCACCCGGAACCCGCGACGGCAACAGCATCTTGCCGACGCAACGTCCGACGGCGCACTCGGCTCGCGCACTGCTGACGCATTGCTGAATGCTCGCCAGGGTCTCGCGCGCTGACCGAACCGGACGCTCCGCTCCGTCCAATCACCCGCCGTTACTCAACGCGAGCGCGTTGGGCTACGGTGCCCCGTGGCTCTACGTCCTTCACTCGTCGTGACAGTCTCGCTGGCAGCAGCAACCACCGGCTGCAATTCGAAGCCAGCCGTCGCGCCCGCACCGCAGACCGGTTCGTCGCTCGCGCTGCCGGCGAAAGCCGAGGCTGGGCCAACCGCAGACTCCACCGCGCGGCCGCCGGCCGCTGGCGCGACCTCGTCGGAAACCGCGAGCACGGCCGCCGCGAGCATGGCGGCGCCGCCGGCGGTTAGCGCAACGCCGCCCAACGTCCCTCCGTTCGAATTCGAAAAGCAGGCCGACATCCTCAATCCGAAAGTGAACGGCAAGGTCGTGATCTGGAACCGTACGACGTGCGCCACCTACGGACGCGAAGACGAAGAATCCAGCGGAATCAGCTTCGCGCGCCACCCGGTCACCTGCCCCGACGGAATCGCCGAACTGCTCGCGAACTGCGTTGGCGCCATCCTTACCAAAAGCGGCGGGCGCTGCGAGTGCGCCAGTCCGGAGGGGAACCCCCCGATGCCGCCACGGTCCGTTCCGTGTCCTTAACCGGGGCGTCATTCGGCAACGGGCGCACGGGAGAGCTCTCGGCGTCCCGCAAGGTACGCGCCAATCAACGACCGCGAACGAACCACGACGATCGCCAGCGCCAGCGCCGCTGTGGCGCATGCGTAGCCGGCCACGGCGGAGGCGTCACCGAGTTGAGCGATCAACCAGACGCAGGTTTGGGCTCCCGCCAGCACTAACACACCGCCGCGCCACGGCAGCTCGTTCAGCATGACGACTGCAGCCAGCGCGCCCCCGATGACGCTGGCCGTTGCAGACAACGTCGAGATCAACGCCAGCTGTCCGAGGCTGATCACGCCCGAGGCGGAGTCGATGAACGTCGGCAACACGGCACCCGCTGCGGCCAACGCTAGGCAAATCGCGAGCAACAGGCTCGCTTGCCGAGCGTTGACGCGCGCCCGGCCAAACTGGATCACCGCCACCACCGCCAACAGCGTCGGTAATGCCTGCATCGCGACGCTGATCGCGAGTGTCGATCCATCAGCATCCCCACGGTCGACCTGCTGTTCGGCAAGCTGAAGTTGACCGACGACGGCAGCGACCTCGACGACGAGCCAAGCCGCTACCCCGAGCGCCGCTCGTGACGCCACCATGGACGAACCAGCAGCAGCCATCCGTCGACTGAACTGGCGGGCGCGGAGGAACGACACGCCGGCCAGCAGCGTGGCCAGCGCGCTGCTGGCGACGCTCAGCAGCCGCACGGCACCCGGGTCACGCATCCCAAGCCCCACGAACAATGGTGCAAGAAAGCTCCCGAAATCGACCGCGAGCAGCAGCACCAGCATGCCAACCACCGCCGCGGAAGCGCGACCTGGTTGCCCGCTCTTGAGCAGAGCAAACGGAGCGGCGACCGAAAACGCTGCCGCACCGGTCGCTTCGAGCGCGGGACCCAGCAGCGACGTCCCGGTGAAGACGTGGCCAGCGGACGCGAGGACAAGCCCCACGACCATGGCGGCGTGCGGCCCCAGCCCGGCCGCCACCAGTCCCGCAATTCCCACGCCGACGTACGGCAGATACATAAACCAAGCGGGCGGCCCCTCGAGGATGGGTGGCATCGTCGACTCGGCAACGCGTAGCGCAAAGTGCGCCAAGCGCTCGAGCGTTGCGGCAACGGGGATGAGCCAGAGGCCGCTCGAACGCACGCCGTCACGCTAACACGAACGCGACCGAGCCGGTTTGGAGCGCCGTGCCTTGGAAAGCAGCGGGCCAACCGCTAAGGTGTGTCCCCATGCTCGGGCGGGTCGAGCTGGATAGGGCGATCAACCATGGCGAAAA
>JAUIKB010000284.1 GCA_030430975.1 Polyangia bacterium | reverse complement strand
CGCGTTGAGGTTGCTATCGCGCTGTTGTGGCACGCCGGCGGTTTGTTGATCAATCGCCGGCAAATCGGCCAACATCTGGAGGGGCTATGGGAGTTCCCTGGAGGAAAAATTGAGGAAGGGGAGTCCCCAGAAGCGGCCGCCGCGCGCGAGCTCATGGAGGAGGTCCAGGTCGCGGCGACTGCGGTCGGTCGTCGGGCACGTATCCAGCATCGGTATCCGGATCGGTGCGTTGTGCTGTGGCCCATCGACTGCCGCCCGGTCGGCAAGCCTCCTGACGCATTGCCGGGATTGGCCCGATGGGTGCACCCGCTAGACCTGCCGACCTACCAGTTCCCAGCAGCTAACCGAGGCTTGATAGCCGAGCTGATCGCCGCCGCCGGCTGAGTTCGGCCAGCAAACGGCCGACAATCAGCCGACATCGAATCGAGCCCGACATCGAATCGAGCCCGACATCGAATCGAGCTTGAGAGGATCGGAGCATCCGTGCGAACCTCAAAGCTCGTCTCCATGGTTGCACCGCGCCTGTTTCCACTCGAATCGATACGGACCGACGGTTGGTTCGAGCGCATCGGTGAGGGGATCGGCAGCTTTCAGGCGTTGTGCGAGATCGTCGGCGAGCGGTTTTTCGCCTTCTCGATGATCACCGGGGCTCGAATCACGGCGCTGACCGTGGATCGCCGCAACCAGGACAACACCCTGGTGGACTTCGTCGTGGGCGGCGCCGAAGCGGAGACGGCGCAGGTCGATACCCAGCGGCTGACGCTGGCCGACTTTCGTCGGCGTCTGGTCAGCGCGCTGCTCGCGGCGGAACCGACCGGGCCTGCGCCTGAGCGTTCGACGGATCTCGAAGCGCTGCAGCTCCACATCGGCGTCCGCTACCTGCTGCTCAGTCCGCTGTTCGGCTACAGCCTCCAAGAGCTGTACCTCCGCGATGACGGTGCCGAGATCACGCTTCTGCACGACGGCATCGAGGAAACGTACGATCTTGAGCTATTTCGAAACCGCCTGCGCTCGCACGTTCGCGAAGAGCTCGATCGGGTCACGCGCGGCCAGAACCGCGGTGCGATCGATCTCGCCCGCGTGGCCGAAGCAGAGGCGGCTGCGGCCGACGACGATCACGTCCGTGTCCTGGAGCTACTGGGTGCCTGGCCAGCTCCGCTGGCGATTTTCCTGCGGACACCGGAGGGACAGCTGCTCGAAGCTGACTCGCGCGCGACGATCGCACGCGGTCTCGGCATGTTGGGTAGCGCGTGTATCGCTCTTGGGGAGATGGCCAAAGGCGAAGAGGTACTGCGGCTGGGAGTGCAGTACGCCGGCGACGGCCCGGCGGGGCACGACATCTTTCGTCGGCTCGGCGTCGCGCTACTCGACAACGACCGACCCGGTGAAGCGATCGGCGCCCTCCGGCGTGCGGTTAGCCTGGGTGCCGAAACGCCCGACGTTTGGGTGGCGTTGGCGGGTTCCTATGCAGCTCGCAACCGCATGACCGCAGCTGTCGCCGCTGGATTCACGGCGCTGGATCTCGGCGCACCCCCGGACTCCGTCGCTCCCTCGTTCGCTAAGGCCAAGCAGCGCTTGGGCTCGACGCTGACCGATTGGGCGACCCACGCCGGAATCAAGCTGCCGGGTTCCTGAAAACTATAATAATTACAATGATTTAGCTGGATTGTCCGGGCTCGATCCGGCAGCCTGTCGTGGGTCGCGAGCCGCGGCGTCGTGATACGCCTGCACAGGGTTGAGTGGCGCGATTGACAGTCTGGCCCGGCCGGCACTAAATGCCGCACACAACACTTCCGTCATTTCGAAGAGTTGCGCTCGATCAACCGGCACTTATAGCCCGTTCATGGGCGCGACTCGGACCCCCGCTGAGGCACTATGACATCCCTCTATCTGCCCCTGTTTATCATGTTCGCGGTCGCACTTTTGGTGTGCCTCGGCATGTTCTCGCTCGGGCAGTTCGTCGGACCTAAGAACCCGACTCCTGAGAAAATGACGCCGTTCGAATGCGGCAACGACACCTCGGGTGCCAAGGGCACCAAGATGAGCGTGAAGTTCTATCTCACCGCGATCCTGTTCGTCGTGTTCGATATCGAGGTGGTTTTTTTGTACCCATGGGCGGTCGAGTTCAAGAGCTTGGGGTGGACAGGGTTCGCCACGATGCTCGCGTTCATCTTCGCGTTGATCGTCGCGCTCGCGTACTGCTGGAAAAAGGGAGCTCTCGAATGGGAGAAATGAAGTCCACGACCACACACGTACTCGAGGCAGGAGAAGGCCAAGGGTTTGCGACCACCCGCTTCCAGGACCTGCTCGGCTGGGCGCAGAAGTACTCGCTGTTCATGTACCCCTTCGTGACAGCGTGTTGCGGCATGGAGTTCATGGCGGTCACCAGTCCGCGCCACGATCTGTCTCGCTTCGGTGCTGAAGCACCTCGATTCAGTCCTCGGCAGTCGGACTTACTTTGGGTGGTCGGTACCATCAGCCAGCGCCAAGCGCCGGTGCTGAAGCGCATCTACGAGCAAATGGCCGAGCCTAAGTGGGTCATGGCCTTCGGCACGTGCGCATCGTGCGGCGGCTTCTACGACAACTACACGACGGTTGCCGGCATCGATAAAATCATCCCCTGCGACGTCTACATTCCTGGTTGTCCACCACGCCCCGAAGCGGTGTTTGACGGTCTCATGCTGCTGCAGGACAAGATCGCGAGCGGCAACCGCGAACCCGCGATCGTGAAGCCGCGAACCGATCCGGCGGTCAGTCACAACCATGGCGTCGTTCAGCTGCGCCGCTCGAAGGACGCATAGCGCCATGGCAGAAGCACTGGTCAAGGCCGTCCAGTCTCAGTTCGGTGCCGCGGTACTCGAGACACACAACCAACATGGCGATGAAACGATCGTGGTCGACGCGGGCTCTTGGAAAGACATCGCCGCGTTCCTACGCGACGACCGCCGTACCCAGATGAACATGCTGACCGACTTGACGGCGGTCGACTATCCCGACCGCGAGCCGCGGTTCGAGGTGGTTGCGCACTTCTGTTCGCTAACCCGCGGGCATCGGCTGCGCGTCAAAGCTCGGGTTGGCTTTGAAGACGGCGAGGGCGCCGAAATCGATTCGCTCGCCGACCTGTACGGGAGCGCCAATTGGATGGAGCGCGAGTGTTGGGACATGTTCGGCGTCAAATTCAAGGGTCACCCCGACCTTCGACGGATTCTCATGTATCCGGAGTTTGAGGGTCATCCGCTGCGGCGAGATTATCCCGCCCAGAAAATCCAACCGCTTGTTCCGTATCGCGATGTGGACAACATCGAGAAACTCCCGCCGTTCGGCGACGACATGGGCATGAGCTTTGGGCGCCAAACGCACGCTTTTGGCAGCCACGAGGAGTAGCCGACAATGGAGCCTCTCGACCTAGACCTAGAAGAAGCCGAACTCGAGCTTCCCACCGACCCGACGACCATGCTCAACGTGGGCCCGGCGCACCCGGCGATGCACGGCACGGTACGCTGCGTGATGGAACTGTCCGGTGAGAACATCGAGCAAGTCGATGTGCAAGTCGGCTACCTGCACCGCGGTTTCGAGAAAATGTGCGAGCGCGGCACTTGGTCACAGGTGTTTCCGTACGTTGACCGCTGCAACTACGTTTCGCCGATGCTGAACAACGTGGGCTTCGCGCTCGCGTGCGAAAAGATGCTCGGCATCGAAGTGCCGGAGCGTTGTCAGTACTACCGCGTCATTCTCGGCGAGCTAGCGCGCATGTCCGACCACCTCACGTGTGTCGGAGCCATGGCGATGGAGCTCGGTGCTTTCACTCCGTTTCTGTGGTTCGTGCGCGCTCGAGAGATGATCTGGGACCTGATGGAGGAAGAGACCGGCGCGCGTCTTACTCACAGCTTCGGGCGCGTCGGTGGCATGGCGCACCCGCCGACCAAGGCGTTCAAGGAGCTGGCGCGGGCAACTTCGGACCACGTGGTGAAGGTCGTCAAAGAGGGCGAACAGCTGCTGCTGGGTAACCGCATCTTTCTCGATCGGCTAGATAAGGTCGGCATCATTTCGGCCGAGGACGCGATCAGCCTGGGCTGGACCGGACCCTGCCTGCGAGCTTCCGGTGTGCCGTACGACGTGCGGAAGGCTCACCCGTACATGGTGTACGACCGGTTCGATTTCGACGTCCCAGTCGGCGCGACAGGTGACTGTTACGACCGCTTCATCGTGCGCGTCGAGGAACTCAAGCAGTCGGCTCGCATCATCGAGCAAGCGCTTGAGCAGATGCCCGATGACGGACCGATCAATGCGGACGATCCGCGCGTGGTGCTTCCGCCGAAGGAAGAGGTCTACAACTCGATCGAGGGTACGATTCAGCACTTCAAGATCGTCATGGAGGGGCTCAAGATACCGGCCGGCGAGGTGTATTCGTATACCGAGGGTGGCAACGGCGAGTTGGGCTTCTATCTGGTGAGCGACGGCAGCGGCACGCCGTACCGCGTACGCATTCGTCCACCCTGCTTTCTGGTTACCTCGGGCCTCGAGCGCGTCATCACCGGCGAGATGATCGCCGACGTGGTCCCCTGCTTCGGTTCACTCAACATGATCGGTGGCGAGTGCGATCGCTGACCGCTGGAACGAATTGTCATGCCCACGTTTAAGTTAGACGACCGAGAAATCCCGTTCGAGCCGGGGGACAC
The DNA here is from genome assembly GCA_030430975.1 of Polyangia bacterium. Lineage (GTDB taxonomy): Bacteria > Myxococcota_A > Polyangia > Polyangiales > Polyangiaceae > JAUIKB01. The sequence continues at coordinate 2,590 of JAUIKB010000284.1, read as the reverse complement.
GATCATCCGCGCCGCGCACCGAGTAGGGATCGACATTCCTCATTACTGTTGGCACCCGGGACTGAGCGTGGCTGCGAACTGCCGGATGTGTCTGGTCGAGATCGGTCCGCCTCCTGGGCGTCGCCCGATGATGCTCGACATCCTGCGCTGGGATGAAGAAAAGCAAGACTACGTCCAAGATCAAAAGCCGAAGCTTCAGCCCGCCTGCCAGGTACCTGTTGCCGAGGGCATGGAAGTAAAGAGCCAGTCCAGCGAGCACGTCACGGAGGCGCGCGCTGCCGTGCAAGAGCTTCTGCTGCTCAACCATCCCGTCGACTGCCCGATCTGCGATCAGGCCGGTGAATGCCGACTTCAGGACTACTGGCTGCAGCATCAGAAAAAGGGCAAGCGCATGCGCGACGAGCCCATTCACAAGCCCAAGGCGGTCGTCTTCGGTCCGACCATCGTTTACGACGCCGAGCGCTGCATCATCTGCACGCGCTGCGTTCGATTCTCCGAGGAAGTCGCCGGCGACCCGGTGCTGGACGTGCGTGAGCGTGGCAATCTGAACGAGATTGTCGTGTCCCCCGGGCGCGAGCTCGATCACGGCTACACGCTGATGACCGAGTACGTGTGCCCGGTCGGCGCGCTCACGGCGCGAGACTTTCGTTTCAAGGCGCGCGTGTGGTTCCTGCGCAGCTCTCGGACCGTTTGTCAGGGTTGCGCGACGGGCTGCAACGCGTTCCTGGACTTCGATCCTCGCAATCAAACGGTTTACCGGCACCGTCCGCGCGAGAACATGGACGTCAACAAGTACTGGATGTGCGACGAGGGCATGCTCGACTATCGACGTGTGCACGAGAACCGAGTGCTCCGAGCGCAGGCCGGCGGCGAGGATGTGAGCCTCGACAAGGCGCTGCAGCGCGCCAAGAAGCAGCTGGGTGGCGCGGACGCCGAGGATGTCGCGGTGCTGCTATCAGCGCAGCATTCCAACGAAGACAACTTCGCGCTGCTCACGCTGGCTCGCGATTTTCTAGGTACGGGCAACGTGTTTCTGGGTGGCAAGGCGCCAGGTGAGGGCGACGACGTGCTCAAGCATGCGGATAAGAACCCGAACACCGCGGGCGCCACAGCGCTGACCACGAGCGCCCCGCCCGGCAGCTTCGCCGACCTGATCGAGATGATCCGCGGGGGCAAGGTGACCCACGTGATCGCCCTGGGCGCCGATGCGCCCCAAAAAGCGGATCTGTTCAACTCGCTCGACTCCCTGATCATCCTGGCGCCGAATGTGGGGCCCCTGTCGCAGTTCGCGACGGTGACACTTCCAGCTGCGACCTGGGCCGAGGCCAGCGGCACATATGTGAACGCTGACGGCATCGCCCAGGACAGCGAACGGGCGATCACACCGCGCGGTGAGGCAGCGCCGGCTTGGCGATTGATCAGCGAGCTGGGCCGAAAGCTAGGATTCGCTATCGGTTGGAAGCGACTGAAGGACGTGCGTCGGGCCATGACCTCTGACGCCGGCGCCGCCATCGCCGACTCGACCGCCGGGTCTGCTCAACCTAGTCAACCGACGGGAGCGCTCTGATGACGACCGCATTGATCATCACGTGGATCATCAAGGCCGTTGTGGTGGTTCACTTCGGCATGCTGCTCGGTGTCGTGTTGACGTGGGCCGACCGCCGTCAAGGCGCGATGATCCAAGACCGCGTCGGTCCCGAGCGGGCCGTGGTTTGGTTACCGCGAGTCGCTGCTCAGATCGCCGTGGTGTTGCCAGCGCTCCTGATCGCTGGCGGCGTGATGTACTTGGTGTTCGGCACTGAGGCGGTGGGTGCCGCGAAGACCAACCGTACGATCTTGCTGACGCATCTGGCGATCCTGGTCACATGGTTAACGGGCCTGGTGATCGCGGGTCGCGTGCGGCAACGCGGAGCCAAGAATAGCTTCGACGTGTTCCTGGCGATGCTGGGCGATCCTCGCAACATCTTCTATGGCGGAGTGGTCGCGCACCTTGCAGTCGCCGTCGTCGGATCGATGTTCCGGGGCACGCCGACGGGCTCCCTGATGCGCGACGCCGCCTACGGGGCCGGTGCTGCCGTACTGGCACTGTCCGCACTTGGGGGCTCGGTGTACGCAGCGCTGCGCCTGCGCGAAGAGCGTATCGGTTGGCGTGGTCTCGGGCTGCTCCACGGTGCGGCGGACGGCCTCAAAACGCTGTTCAAGGAGGACTTCATTCCTCCGGGCTCCGACCGACTGATGCACAGCCTCGCGCCGATCATTTCGTTTTTCCCTGCGCTGGTCGTGCTCGCAGTGGTGCCGTTTGGCGACACGCTGTGCTTTGGCGCGAAGGCCGACGGGAGCATGGATCTGACGCAGCTCATGGCCGTCGTCCCGCGCGAGGGCGTGTGTGCGACTCATGCTGTCAAACTGCAGATGGTCGACCTCAATATCGGCCTCTTGTACTTCTTCGCCATGGCGGGGACCGGGATCGTAGGCGCTGCGCTCGCCGGTTGGTCGAGCGACAATAAGTACAGCCTTTTGGGCGGCCTGCGCGCCGCCAGCCAGATGGTGAGCTACGAAGTTACGCTCGGCCTGACCCTGGTCGGCGCAC
>JAUIKB010000283.1 GCA_030430975.1 Polyangia bacterium | reverse complement strand
CCCGGCGGATGAGACGGTCAAGGAGACGAATCCCGACTATCGAGAGCACCGCGACCACTACGAACTACTGCCGGGTTTGACCACCTGGCAGCGCGCCGTCCGCAACGCCAAGCCCAGAAGCGGCGGCCATCCGCTGATTCTTTTCTCCCACGGCTTCGGCGCTCATCGACGTCAGTCGACGTTCCTCACTACCCACCTGGCGAGCCGCGGCTACGTCGTCGCCGCTCCTGACCACATCGGGAATACGTTGCAAGACCTGATGGGAGCGGTGATGGGAGGTGCCGGAAGCGAGGCGCTGCAGAAACTCTACGACACGATCGCAGCCGTCATCATCGATCGTCCCAACGACATTTGTTTTCTCATCGACACGCTCTCTAACCACAGCGAATACGGCTCCCACATCGACGCATCTGGCATCGGGGTCTGCGGGCACAGCTTCGGCGGGTTCACGACGGTGAATGCCGCCGCGCTCGACCGGCGCATCACCGCCATCGTCCCGCTAGCGCCGGCTGGCGGCGTCACAACGATTCCGGATGATCCTCTCACGCGCCACGTCCTCGACAAGTTCCCAAAGCCTACGCCGACGCTGATGATCGCGGCCGACCGGGATACGATATTACCGCTATCTGGTATCAAGAAACTGTACGCCCGCCTGGGTGCCCCCAAACGGCTCCTCGTCCTCGAGAACTCCGACCACATGCACTTCGCCGACCGCGCCAAGAGCACCCATGAGATGTTCCGCAGCCTCCCCAAAGGGCCAGGGCTCCTATCCGTCGTGGATAAAATGCCGCCTTTTGACGAATTCACTCCAGAAGCGCCCGCGCACGCTGCGGTCCAGAGCCTCACGCTCGCGCACTTCGACGCTCACGTGCGCGGGGTCGACGCGGCGCAGTCCTGGCTCGCCGAATCAGCGCTGGCGCAGCTCGCCGCGCGGGGCGCCATCTTGACCGATCACTGACACGGCGATCCCAGATCGGCTGGCGCGACAACCGTCGCTTTTCCGGTCTTAACGAAGGTCTCGAAGAAGCACCCGTACTGGTGTTTCACCTCGTCGAGCTGGCCGTAGATCGAGTGCGGGTCATAAATGCCGTCGCCCTCGTACTGGACGACGACACCCGTGTACCCGTCCCCATTCGAGCTGGTCAGGTTATCGGTGATCGGATACTTCAAAAGCCCGTCCAAGCCCACTTGCGAGAGGCTGGTCTGCATACCGGGCCAAACTTCGTCACCCGCCTGTTGATTGCCGTACGCGACGACGACGGCGTCGTAGAGCCGGATCGGAAAGTACGTGTCGCCCTTGCCCACCGGCTCGTAGATCGGGCGCGCCGGGTGCCCCTCAAGCGGACGAGTCGCAAGCCGCGGCATCGAAACCATGGGTTCCGAGGGCTCCCACGCCGCCTGCAGCAGGTGAATGGTCGGATGCACGTGGTACATCGGCACCTTCGTCATCAGGATATTCTGAGCCACGACCTCGAGATTGAGCAGGTCGGTATTGCGGACAAAGTAGCTCCAAAACCCTCCGGCGCCGGTTGGCACTACCGCCTTGATGCGCGGATCGACCGCGGCGATCAGGTTGGTGTACATGCCGCCCATGCTCTGGCCCATGGCGGTGACCGTGGATCCATCGAACTTGAATCCGGTCGCCCCAGCTGGAAGTTCCGGTCCGGCACACCCCGCCACGGCGGCTTCCGAAATCTCGATGTCGAGGAGCGCGTCGAGCAGCCAGCGCTGCTCGATGACTCCCTGGCGAAATACGTCGCGAAGCGCGGCGAAGTTCCCGATATTCAGGTAGGCGGTGTCACCCGCGCCCTGCAGCCGCTCAGGGTTGACTGGATGCGAGCTGCCGACCGTGGCGAAACCGTGCAAGGCGAGCACGTGCGAGGGCCCCTCGCCTTTAGCCGGTTGGCCGCCCGCGACGCTGACCCGGCCGCGGTCGACGACCTGCTCGGCGACGCCGCCGCTGCCGTGATAGTACATCGTGAGAGGATAGCCCTCTGATGGCATTTTCGACTTGGGAATAGTTATGACAACCTTGGCCGTCTCTTCGCGTTGCTCTTTGGGAAGACCGTCGGCGCCAAAGGCAAATCGCCCGCCGGTCGCGAAGGGTGGATCGCCCTCCTGAAACTGTGGCAGCGTCATCGTCCCGTGCAGCTCACAAAACCGATCGTGACTGGCGCCGTCGTCCGGATCCAACGCCAGATCGTCGATCGTGATCGTGTACTTCTCGCGCATGCGCTCCGTCAGCTCGAATGTGTCTTTGACGACGTCCCCGGTCGTGAACACGGTGGCCGCCGCAACATCCGCGATCGCCACGTCGATCGACTTCAGCGTGTCCCACAGATCGCTGTACAGCTCCGGATTCGCGCCCTTGCCAACCCGCGCCTCAGCGAACGCCTTAGGCACGCCGAGCAGCTCTCCCTCGGCGTCCTTGAGCGACCGCTGAACAACGAAGGCATACTTCCGACCCGCCGGCAGCACGACGCCCGGCCAGCTAGCGACCGCCAGCGTATTCTTCGGTGTATAGATATCCTCGGCCAACGTCTGCGCGATAGCGGGATACAGCTTGCCTCGGTCGGCGGAGTCGGCGTCGATATCGACTAATAGAACCGGGCTGGATGCCTTCGGCTCGATCGCCACCTCGATGTCCTGTTCCGCCACTGGGGCGTCGAATTTGAAATACCCAACGGGTATCGCGGGAAACCCCTTGCGCTCGCCCGCCGCTGCCGCCAGGCCCGACACGTTGTCGATGTTCGCGGGATTCGGGAACGCGGACAGGTTGGGCGTGCCGTCTTTGGTTAGCCGCAGATCAGACGGGTAAGGATAGTCATAGAACTGATCGGGATCGGACTGATCGAAGGCCGGGTTGAACACAGCCTGCACGCCCTCCACCGCGTCATCGCTTAGTTGGGATGCGCCTGCGGGCGCGTCTTGATCGCTGCCGCACCCCAGGGGAAGTGCCGCCAAGAGAAACCAGCAGATGCGGGCCATACGGAGTCGTCGAAGCATGGCGCAGTCTAGCGCAGGGACGTCGCCTCGCGAGCGATACCGTCAGTCTTTTCGAACCGTTAGGTGAGTCGCGCTGCCGGCTTGCTGGCCGTCCGCGTCTCGATGGCGGCAACGAGCAGCAAGACGACGCAGACCCACACCAACGTCGCCAGCGCAAGGTGCACTACCTGCATCCAGCCGGGGGCGGATAGCACGATGTTCATCGCGCCGGCGCCGATCTGCACGAACACCAACAGCCGAACCGCCCGCGCCAGGTTCCCCACCGGCGAAGAGGTTCGCTCAGCTCCAACGCGATTGGCGCAATAGACGAGCCCGAGCGCGACGGCGATGGCGAGCACCGGGTGCACGATCCTTAGACGTTTCAAGAAGTGCGCGCCGTCCGTTGTCGCATGAGCGAGATCAAACTCCCCCGCGGCGACCGGGTACAGCGTGTCGCCGAGAGCCGTGATCGCACCCGTCATCGATACCAGCAGGATACCGATGAGCCCAACCACCGCAACCCACTCAACCCCCCTCGGCCGCAGGGATACGCTCGCCTCGCGTTTCGCCGTCCACGCCGCAATGACCAAGGCGGCAGTGAGTAAGCAAGTGTTCACGAGATGCGCGCTCATCACGATCGCGCGCGCCCCCGATTCATTATTGCCTACCAACCTGGCCAGAACCAAGCCAGCGCCGATCAGCGCTTCAATCAGAATGAAGACCAGCGTGAAGCCGGCTGCTTTGCGGGATGTGTGGCCAGAGGGAAGAACCCGACGCGACCAAACGTACAAGCCGATCACCAAAAGTAGGTTCACGCCACTGGTGAGTCGGTGGGTCAGCTCGATGGCCGTCTCCACGGACTGTGGCAGATGGGCGACCTCGCCTTGACACGTGGGCCAATGCTGTCCGCATCCAGCCCCGGACCCGGTGATACGCACGACCGCTCCGAACAATATGACCGCCCCCGTAAACCAGAGGACGCCCCATGTGTACCTTGCGTAGGCGTTGGCCGATGTGGCGGTCACCTTTGGACCGTAGTGCCCGCCCCCTACCCCGTAAAGCGCCGCCGAGTGCGGCATACCGCCGCGCTGTACCGATCCGCAACCGCTCCGAAGTAGTGGAGCATCCAGCTGTCTAAGCTACACTCATCCACGATGAGCTTGAGGATGGGAATGCGCCGCGTCGCGCTTCTGACTGGCTGCGTCGTTGCGGTAGCCTGCGGAGGGGACGATTTCTCTGCCAACGGCGGCGCGGGCGGCTCTGGCGCGAGCCAGTCCGGCAGCGGAGGCGCGGGGGGCAGCGGAGCGACTTCAGGCGGTGGCACTGGCGGTTCGTTTGGGCCCGGCGGAGCGTCCGGGAGCGCTGGGGCCGGCGCCGACGGAGGATCCGCAGGTAGCGCGGGCGCGGCTGGATCGGCGGGCAGTTCCGGAACGGCTGGCAGCGGCGCCACCGCAGGCTCGGCCGGCAGTGCAGGGTCCGCCGGCAGTGCAGGCTCAGCCGGCAGTGCAGGCTCAGCCGGCAGCGCAGGCGCGGGCGGCAGTGCAGGCTCGGCCGGTAGCGGTGGCAGTGGCGGAGCCGGCTGCCTTAGCACCCAGAAACTGTGTGCTGACACGTGTGAGAACATCGACGACCCGGACTTCGGCTGCACGGCGACAAACTGCGACCCTTGTCCTGCGCGCGATCACGCCGACATCAACTGCGCCGCAAACACGTGCACGTACACTTGCCGAACGAGCTTCAAGGAGTGTGGTAGCGAGTGCGTGCCGGACGACGACCCGACAACCGGATGTGACAACGCCGACTGCAATACTTGCCCCGCGCCGGGCAACGCCACGGCCGTGTGTTCCGCGACGAGCGGCGGATGCGATTTTGCGTGCAACTCGAACTTTCGCCGCTGCGGTGACACCTGCGTCGCTGACGGGTCGCCGATGTTGGACTGCAACGGCGTGTGCGTCGACCCGACCACCAACCCCGAACACTGCGGCGCATGCGACAGGAATTGTTTCGGCGGAAGCTGTGGACTGGGCGTGTGCGGTGCGGTCACGGTTCCTGCGGGTGAAAATCCCATGGAAATCACCGTGAACTCCACCCACGCTTACTGGGCGAACTTCAAGAACGTCTCGACCGGCGGCGCGTTGTCTCGAGTCAACCTCTACGGGGTCCCCAGTGTTGAGTCACGGGCGATCGATAGTCCGCGCGATGTGGCATTGACGTCGACGGCGGCGATAGTGGCGCTCCACGGAGGTTCCGACGACATCGTTCAGGTGCCGTTTGTCGGGTTCTCCAGCGCGCCCACCACGATCCTGTCGACCATGGAGAACAACCCCGTGTCGCTCGTCGCCCCAAGCGATACTACCGTGGTCTGGGCCAACGAGATGGGCGCAAACTCGATTCGAAGCTACCCGCCGCTCGCGACGCTGGGGTCCGCGATGGGGCCGATCAGCATCGACGCGGATCCCACGTATATTTTCTACACCGTATACGGGACGGACGGTCTCGGCCTAACGCCAACCGGTGAAATCTGGCGCATGGAGCGCGCAGCACCGACCAACACGCTCAAGCTAGCCGACACGCAGTGGATCCCCGACTCGATCGTGGCGGATGGCGAGCATGTCTATTGGGTGTCACGCAAGGATAACGCCGTCCGGCGCGCTCGGAAGGACGGCGGCGGCGCGGTCGTTGACATCGCCATCGGTTCCAACCCGTACAGCGTCGCGGTCGATGCCACGCACGCGTATTATCTAAATGCCGGTGACGCCACGATCTATCGCGTAGCAAAGAACGTCAGCGCCGCCGCAACCCCAGAGGTCGTCTACGCCCACGCCACCTCCCCACGCACCGGAACGCTCACAGTCGACTCCGAGCGGGTCTATTGGACCTTCCAATTGGACAAGGTCGCCATGTGGATCACCAAACCCGCACCGTAAACCGAACGACCCTCGGCCATGGCGCTGGGCACGGCGAAGCCCGAGCGATCCCCAGTAGTGTTTGGCTCGGCCACTCAGCCGCGGTTGCTCAGCTCAGTCTCCGCTCTTACCCAGCACACCGCTCACAGCCTCTTTTGCCTTTTCTAGCGTTTGCAGCGCTTTGCCGCCGTACGCTTCGAGCTTGCTGAGGATCGGATCGTCGGCTCTGGACCCGGCCAAATCCGGATCGCCTGCGCCGGGCGCATACATCGACTCCATCACGCGCTGGACGCTGTAACGCACCAATCCGCGCACCGGCACTTTGGCCATCATGCCGTACATCGCCGCGTTGCCTTCATCGTTCAGCTGCGGATTCGCGCGAACGTGCGCCACAGCAGCCTTTAGGTCGCGCAGATACTCGTCGACCACTGGCTCGTGATTCGCGGCGCACGTGCAGTGAATGCAGTTCGGATTCTGGTGGCGATCGAACTGCCAGCCGCGCTTCTCGAGCTCGTCGGCGACGGCGAAGATGCCCACCCGGTCCGTGTTGGAGCCGTAGCTTACAAGTGTGCCCACCGGATCACCGAATACCTCCAGCTCATCGATTTCAGCGATACCGTCGATCATACGATCACGCACCGAAAGCGCTCGCTTGGTGAGGTCCATGTAGCCCTCTTCACCCAACGCCAACAGCGCCGCCCACGCGGCCGCCATAGGACCGCCTGGGCGCGTGCCTGGAATGTTAGCCGAGGCGTATACTCCCCCCGTCCAATCCGCATAGATAAAGAACTGGCTACGCATGTATTCCATGCTGCGATACACAAGGACCGATGCGCCCTTGGCCGAGTATCCATACTTGTGGAGGTCTGCCGAAATCGACGTCACTCCAGGAACGCGAAAGTCCCACAGCGCCACCGGGCGCCCCATTCGCTCGACCCACGGCAGCATCAGCCCGCCGACGCAAGCGTCTACGTGAAGTGGCAGTTTGTGCGCGAGCGCCAGATCGCTGAGTTCTTCCAGCGGATCGATGACCCCCTGCGGGTAGTGCGGCGCGGAGCCAACGAGCGCAACGGTGTTGCGCCCGATGAGTTTCTTCATGGCTTTAACATCGGCTCGAAAATCCGACATGACCGGCGCCTTCTTTAGCTTGACGCCGAAGTAGTGCGCCGCCTTGTCAAAAGCCGGGTGGGCGGTCACCGGTATCACAACCTCTGGACTTCGAATCCAAGGCTTGAGCTTGCGCGCCCGATTTCGATAGGTCTTGATCGCGAGCAAAATGGACTCTGTACCGCCAGAGTTGAGGGTACCGACCACGGACTCTGGACCGTTAAACAGTCCGCCGATCATGCTTACGACGTCGGACTCCATGCGTTTTAGGCTCTTGAAC
>JAUIKB010000282.1 GCA_030430975.1 Polyangia bacterium | reverse complement strand
CAGTCCCGAGCGCATCACCACGACGGACCACCGCAAGATCTTGGTAGTCGACGGGCGCGTCGGGTTCGTCGGAGGTATCAACATCGCGCGTCAGTGGCTACCTGTCGACCAGGACGGAGCAGCCTGGCGCGACGACATGGTGCGTGTTGAGGGGCCGTGCGTGGTTGATTTGATCGACTGTTTTACGTCCGTGTGGGATCGGCAGCTTTCGGAGGATCACCGTCTACCGTCGGAGGTAGCGATCAAGCGCGACCTGCCGGCCGCCGATGGATCACAAGAAGTGCGGGTCTTGGGCGAAGCGTTTCGACGGAATCGCCGCGAGATCGGTGAAGCGTACCTGTCGAATATCTGGGGAGCTGCGAATCGGATCTGGATTCGAAATTCGTATTTCGTACCGGATATTCGCGTTGTGCGAGCGCTGATCGCGGCTGCTCGGCGCGGAGTAGACGTTCGCGTGATTCTGCCCGGAGAGATTGACGTACTGGCCGTGCGCTATGCCAGCCGGGCGATGTGGGGCAGGCTATTTCGGGCGGGCGTGCGTATCTTCGAATGGCAGCCCACGGTGTTGCACGCCAAGAGCGCAGTGATCGATGGCGTCTGGAGCACGATCGGAACGTTCAACCTCGATCATCTGTCGGTCTTTTCGAACCTCGAGGTGAACCTGTCGGTGCGCGACGCCGGGTTCGGTCGAGAAATGGAGGCTTCATTTGAGCGCGATCTTGGGGACTGTCGCGAGGTCACGCCGCGAGAGTTTCGATTTCGGCCTCTCGGCGAGCGCCTGCTCGAGTTCATCCTGTACAGGTTTAGGGGGCTCATGTGACGGACGTTGGCGCCCCGGAGCCGAACGATCGACCGCTTGTGCTGACCGACCTGATCGAGAAGTATGAACTGCTGGTGAAGCTGCGCCGCGAGCAAGCGGGGTCCTCCGCCGAGCAGGTCCGGCCGACGCTGCGGGCGGTTAGCCGACGATTTCCGGGATCGCTGCGTGAACTCGACTGCCTGGCGCCGGGCGAGCTGGAGAACCGCGGCGAGGCCTGCCGACAGGCCGCCGCCGACGCGCGGCACGCGGAGCCTTGGATGAGCTGGATGCTCGCGTATCACGATTTCGTTCGACACGCGCTGCGAATCAAGCGCCGATCTGGGCGTGCCCGGCCGCTGACCGATCCTCAGGCGCAAGAGCTTGCGGCGGCCGCGCCAGGCCCCATCCTTTGGAAGGTGGAGCTCGTGCGCCGCGTCGTCAGTCCAAGTACGGGCCGGATCAACGCTGTGGCGTTCGACGAGGTTGCCCGGCACTTCGGCGTGACCGCCGAGCGGGTGCGTAACAGTCTCTTCCCTCATGCCGGGCGGACCGACGATGAACCTTAGCCTGTCGACTCACGAGAGCGTCCGGGATCTCGGCGAGCGCACCTGGCGATCGCTGCACCGACCGGAGCACGGGCCGCACACGTCGTTCGAGTGGCTGGACGCGATGGAGCGGACAGGCCTTGTTCGGCCCGAGCGAGGTTGGATGCCGATGCATTTGCTGTTGCGCTTGGACGATCGGCCTGTCGCCGTCGCACCAGCGTATCTGAAGGGTAACAGCGAGGGCGAGTTCGTCTTCGACCATGCGTGGGCTCGGTACTGCCACCAGAACCTGGGTCGAGAGTACTATCCCAAGCTGATCGTCGCGTCGCCGTTTACACCGGCGACCGGGGCACGGCTGCTGATCGATCAGGCTGCGGACGAAGCGGAAGTGTTGACCGGGTTCGCCCAGGGGCTGCGCCAGCTGGCGGCGAAGCTGGATTTGCTGAGCGTGCATATTCTGTTCCCGCGAGAGAAAGAGACAGGACGATTGGCGTCCGCCGGTATGCACACCCGCAAGGGCATCCAGTATCACTTCAAAAACCACGGATACGAGACGTTCGAGGACTTTCTCAGCCACCTGCGGTCGAAGAAGCGGGCGCAGGTTCGTCGTGAGCGTCGAACGCTGACCGAACAGGGGATATCGCTCCATTCCAAGTTGGGGAGCGAACTGACGCCCGCCGAGATCGATTTCGTGTTCGAGGCCTACGTGTCGACGGTGGACAAGTTTGCGTGGGGACGCCAGTACTTGAACCGAGCGTTTTTCTTCGAGGTGTGCTCCACCATGGGCGATTCGCTTCACGCGGTGCTGGCGCAGGACGATGCGTCTGGAGAGCTGCTAGCGGCGTCGTTCAACCTGCTCGGGCCCGAGCGACTATACGGTCGCTACTGGGGGGCGGTGCATGAACGATCGTTCCTGCACTTCAATGTGTGTTTCTATGCGGGTATAGAAGAGTGTATTAAGCGGGGTCTCGAGGTCTTTGAACCCGGTGCCGGTGGCGAGCACAAGCTGGCGCGAGGCTTCGACCCCACCGTGACGTACAGCGCCCACCACCTGCTACACCCTTCGATGGATTTGGCGATTGGAGACTTTTTGGGTCGTGAGCGCCAGGCTGTCGAACAACACGTTGAAGAGGAGGGCAGGGCATCTTGCTACAAGACGTAGCGGGAGCAAGGGCGTGCTGACGGCTATCGGCTGCGCCCCTGTTGGCTGCGCTTCTGCTGGCTGCGCTTCTACTGGTTGTGAAGGTGGCGCCGCATCAAGCGGCAGCCCCAGTCGGCGCCCGCGCTGCAGCCTTCCTTCATCATGCGCTCCCCGCGCTCCACGTCTTGGGCGATGCCTCGTCCTTCGTACAGCAACCCTCCGAGTCCAGAGCAACCGCCTTGATGGCCCTTGTCGCATGCTCGCTTGTAGGCGGCGGCGGCCTTCTTGGCGTCCTCACCGATGTCCTTGCCGCGGTCGTACATGAGCGCCAGGTTGTAGCAGGCCGCGATCATTCCGGCGCTACAGGCGCCATCGTAGGCCGTAGCGGCGGCCTTGGGATCCGCAGACGTTCCGGTGCCTTTTTGTTTCATGGTTCCGACATTGAAACACGCGCCTGGGTGACGCATTTTGCATGCCTTTTCGAACAGTGAGAACGCCTTTTCTTCTTGCTTCTCGGTGCCGTTTTTCGCCAAAAAATAGGCTGCGGCCAGCTCGACGCACGCGTCCGCGTGACCCGCTTTGCAGCCTGACTCAAACAGCTTGTTTGCCTTCGGTTGGTCTTGGCCGACACCCTTACCCGTCGACAGCGCACGACCCAGACCCGTGCATGCAGCGGCGTGTTGTTTGTCGCACGCCAGCTTGAACAATTCAGCAGACCGTTTGGCGTCCTGTGCGACGCCATCGCCGACCAAGGCTCGCTGCGCGAGCTGCTCGCACGCGTCCGGGTTTTTCTGCTCGCAGCGTTTCTCTGCTTCTTTGACGGGCAGAAGGGCGCGAGCTGACGGCGCGACCGGCCCGGGTTGAGCGGAGTTTTTGGCGCGCGGTGCGGCTTGTTCATCGTCGCAGCTGCAGCCGGTCAACGTCGATAAGGCAAACAGGACGAGGGGCAGTCGTGTCATCGGTCGGGTCCCGAGGTGAGCGGCGTGTTCACAACCTGGTGCCATACGATGGAAAGCGCAGCGTAGCGAGTGGGGAAGTTGGCGCGTCCGGCGCGTCGATCCCAAAAGGTCAAGCCTCCGGAGAACTGAAGGAATGGGCCATTCGCGCTTCCGGTGAGCGGGACGCCCATCGACAACGCCGCGACCAGTCCGCGGCTCGACGCGAACGAGGTTTGCTCACGAACCCCTTGAGCAAAGCTTGCGCCAAGGCCAAGGCCAAGCGAATCCAGCGTCAGGTCCAGCCAGGCCGGCCCGCTCTGCATGCCTAGCGCCCAGCGGGGCAAGAACAGTGGCCGCAGTCCGATGACGACGTCGAGCCGGCGTTGCAGTTGCGCGTCCTCGTCGTCGAGGACGTCAGCGTAATTGAGTTCAAGCCCGGCGGTTGACAGGAAGTACGCGGCGCTCGTCAGGCGCAGCCCCGGACCTTGGCCGCTTAGCTGCGCGCCTGCGCCGAATTCGAGGCTGACATCGCCGCCGAATCGGCCGTACACGCCGTCGCTTTCGGGGCCGGGATCGGTGACTTGCGGGTCGACGCGTCCCGTAGACCGCGGCCCGGGTTCCCAGTCCGTCTCGGCGCGGACAGCGCTCGTCGCCAGGAGCACGTGAATGGCCACGCTCCAGGCGCACGCGAGACGCGCTGGCGCGCGCCGCCTGCTCACGGCTGACTGGCCATGAAGTTCGTGCCCAGTCGATCTGCAGTAGCCGAGCGAAGTTCCGGAGCGAGAATGAGGCGACGTCGCACCATGCGTTCCCCGCTGAGTCGACCCAGCAGAAACGACACGTCGGCAGGCCGCGCCGCGGTACCATCGGGAAATATCACCATCAGTGGGTCAGTATCGTCATCGAATGGCACGTCGGTCGCATCGTCGAGTCCCACGTAGCGTTCCGGATCGAGCCCGGCGGCGTGCGCGAGCTCTCGCACGGTTGCGAGCGCTTCGTCGGCGGCGCGTGGTTCGAGCATGTCGCCGTAGAGCTCAAACGTCTTAAAGAGCTCCCGACTGTGCAGACGCTTCGCGAAATCCGACAGTATTGGGTCTTTGCACTCCTTCCACGCGGCGATGGCGGTCCACGCGGCAGCATCGTCTAGCGTTAGGTATTCTTGAACATCGCAATCGCCGTCGACGACGAGCTTCACCAACGCGTCCGGGGTTCCAGCAACGCGCGTGCCGTCGAGGACGAGCTCCCGGAGCCGCGCGAAAAGTTGCGCCAACATCCACTCGCTCGCGCGGCTCGCCTTGTGGAAGTACACCTGCTGAAACATGAAGAGCCGGGCGAGTGTGAAGGATTCGATCGCTGGCAGCCCGCGCAGTCCGTCGATAGCCAGCGGTGGTGCGATGTTCTCGCTGTGGGAGATCCCAAGCCGCAGGCTTCTCAGCAGCCAGTCCAAGTCGAAGTGGCCGTAGCTGACGCCGGTGAAATGGGCGTCCCGCAGCAGGTAGTCGCAGCGGTCGACGTCGAACGATCCGCTCACCGTCCGGGCGAGAAACGTCAGGGGATGCACCCCGCGCATTAGGTCGACTACGCGCGCTGGGAGGCTGGAATCGAACCGCGTCAAGACCCGGTGCACGTCGCTGTCGGGGTCGAGCAGCACCCGCTGACCCCAGGTTTCGTGCTTCGGCGCGTCCGGCAGCGCTTCTTCGAATAGATGGCTGAAAGGGCCGTGTCCGACGTCGTGCAGTAGCGCCGCAGCGATCGCGTCACGGGCTCGCTCGGTGGTGACGCGCTGCCAAAACGGCAGATCGCCATGCAGCTCGCGGAGACGGTTGACGAATCGCGTCATGACGTGAGCGGCGCCCAGGGCATGAGAGAACCGCGTGTGGTCCGCGCCGGGGTACACCAGCGAACTGAGTCCGAGTTGCCGGATTCTGCGCAGGCGTTGGACCTCGCGCGTGGCCAGGAGTTCCTCGACGATGCGGGCCTCTTCCGACTCGAATGACACCAGCCCGTGCACTGGATCGCGAAGGATCATGGCGTAGAACCTAGCGGATCGGCTCCGCGAGCGTGGGGCAATCGCACCCGCGCTCCGCCGGCTTCTGTGGACGACGCGCGGCTTGGGCAGAATGATCCGGCCAGCGGACCGGTACCCCTCAGCACCTCGACTCAGTCGCGAGCCGGTTGACCCACCCGGCGCTGCGTCCCATGTACGAGCGGTAAAACGCGCCCTTTACAGCACCCCGCCGCAGGTGGTCTCCTCAATGCTGGGGTGGCCGGTAAAAATTCGACATCTCACCAACAGCTATGGTCAAGACCGCCTCTCCGTCTAACAGCACCGCCTACGCATTTCGCCTCGGCGACGTTCTGCACGCCATTCCAGAACGTGAACTCGATAGCCTGATTCGCCGCCTGAAGATCAAGGTCGATGAGGCGAAGCGAATCGACAAGCCATCCCAAGTTGCGCGAGCGTTAATCGCTCTGCCGGAGCTGCGCGATCCATCGCGCTTGCCGGCACCTACGCGGGAGCTGTTGTTTCGGATCGCAGAGGACGGCGGCGTGCTCAAGGTGCCGAAGCTTCCGCGGGCCGTGGAGCCGCTGTGCGCGCGGGGCATCGTATTTGCGCGTGGACTCGAGGGGGGCGGCTGCGAACTGGTGCTCCCGATCGCCTACATGCTGGTGCTTCCCACCTGGGAAGGTGAGAATCCACGAGGAATCAGAGCGCTGCTGAATCAGGTCGCCCCCGCGGTGGGCGCGAGCATCGCCGGTCACTACCTCGGCAGGACGGCTCCTCCGCCAGTGGTGCTGGCATTGGAGGTGGCTTGGGAGGCGTTCGAAGACAAGGGCCGCCTCCACGCTGAGGTCGAGGGCCTTGCACCGCTCGAGCGCAAACTCCTGTTGGCCGTCGATTCGATCGGTGGTGAGGTCGACACCGAAGAACTCTTGGAACTGGAGCGCGAGCCGATGCGCTTGAGAGGCGCGGGTGGAGCGACACCCAGCCGACGAGGCGTTGGTTTCGCGCTGGAGCGACGCGGCTTTTTGATTCCCGTGCATCCGAATCGGCACGTGATTCCGGCAGAGGTCAGCGAGATCGTTGGCGCCGAGCGCCGAGCCGAGCGAGACTCCCTGCGACAGCGGGTCCGCGAGCTAGTGCTCGCAGAAGACCATGCGCCGATGCGCGCCCAGTTTGCGACCGACCCCACGCCGCTGGTCGTCGCGATGGCCATGACTGACCCTTCGGGCCACGTGCGTACCGGCGTGGGCACGCCGCGATCGCTGCTGACGCGTCTCGCTAATCGCTTCGGCTCGGATGAGGACACCGTCTCATTTCTCGCGACGCTCAGCCGCGCCGTCGGACTTTGGGACGAGGGCACGCTGTCGCCTTCGACACCGCCTGGCAAGACGAACCTTGGCGAAGTCCCAGCGCTTCTATACGACGCTTGGCGCCGGGGTGGCGCATGGGACGAAGCCCGTCCGGATCCCGAGGTGCTCCGCGCGCCGGGCGAGGCCCGGGAATCGAGCGCTGTCGGCGTCCTGCGTGAGATGGTGATCGAGGCGCTGGGCGAACTCGGCGACGGGCGTTGGGTGCCGTGGAAAGCGATAGCTGGCTATGTCGAGTCGGACTCACGAACGCCAGGTGTCAATCGACTCATCGAGCGCTGGGCTGGGCGTGTTGGGTGCGACGTGCTCGACGCGGTCGCGATCGCCAAGCGCATCGCGCTGACTAGTCTGCACCTGCTGGGCATGGTGGACCTCGGCGACGTCGACGCCGACCCCTCAGACGATGAGGCGGGAACGACCCTTCGTCTAACGCCCCGCGGCCGCGCCCAGTTGCTCGGTCAGGACGCGCCGCCAGCGGCGGCGAGCCGTTTTTCT
>JAUIKB010000281.1 GCA_030430975.1 Polyangia bacterium | reverse complement strand
GCATGAGCTTTGGATCGACGCCCTTGAGCAGCACACCGGTGGCGGTGTGGTCCTTGTGCGTGATCATCATGGGGTTGATGATGAAGGGGGCGATACCCGTCACGTGCGGGACCCCCTCCATCTGCTTCATCACCTTCCGGTACTCCGGAAAATCTGACGAGTACTTGAGAACCAGGACGTGGGCATTGACGCCCAAAACCTTCTCTCGGAACTCAGCGCGAAACCCGCCGGTCACGCTCATCACCGTGGCCAGTGCGGCGGTACCAAGCGCCACGCCGATGATGGCGAATAGCGTCCCCACAGAGACGAACGCGCGCTTCCGTGAGCGCATGTAGCGCAGCGCAATGTCGAGCGGGAATCCCATGAGGCGTCGAGTCTCCTACCAGAATCCGCTCGGGGGCGTGTCCATTCCGGCTATGCAACGATTGCGTACCGAAGGTCACACCCGGTGGCTCAAATCCCCAAAAACCGCAGACATTCTTGACACATTCATCCCGCAGCAACCGGCCCGGCTCTTGCAAAGGACACCGTGTCGTCGGGCGACGACCGTGGATACTGGCTACCTGCTCAGTAAGTTCGCGTCAGCCTTTTTCCATGATTCATCCGTACACCCAAGCAGGCCGGTCAAAACTCAAAGCCCTTCGCCCGTCTTCCCCTATCATTAACGTTCCTTAGCCTTATGTCCCACGACCCGAACCACCCCGGCGCCGCGCCCGAACTCACTGATCCAATCAGCGAGCCGATGCAGACCGTCGAGGCCGTCACTGGAGGCCTGAAGCGCGTAACCATCGCGCCGAGCTCCAGCATGCATGACATCGAAGCGGAGATCAGCGGCATCCAGGCGCTACCGCCGCAGCCGGTCGACGACCCGTACATCGGTTGCACGATCGACAACCGCTACAAGGTCGAAGCCGTACTCGGCGAGGGCGGCATGGGCGTCGTCTACCGCTGTCGGCACAAGATCATCGACAAGAAGGTCGCGATGAAGGTGCTGCGCGCGGACCACGCACGTGACACCGAGGTGACCGAACGCTTTCTCATCGAGGCCCGGGCAGCCTCCAGCATCGGCAACGAACACATCATCGACATCAGCGACTTCGGTCAGTTACCGGACGGGTCCACGTATTTCGTGATGGAGTACTTGGACGGAGTACCGCTCTCGAAAGTGATCGAGGAAGGCACGGCGCTGCCTGTGCCGCGTATCGTGACGATCGCCAAGCAGCTATGCGAAGGCCTGGCTGCTGCGCATGACGCTGAGATCGTGCACCGCGACCTCAAGCCAGACAACATCTTCCTGATCAAGCGCGGCAAACAGACGGACTTCGTCAAGATCCTAGACTTCGGTATCGCGAAGGTCGAATCGGGCGTAGACAGCAAGCTCACGCAGGCTGGGTCGGTGTTCGGGACGCCACATTACATGTCGCCCGAACAGGCGGCTGGCGCGCCGGTCGATCATCGGGGCGACATCTACTCCATGGGCGTCATCCTGTACGAACTCGCCAGCGGCAAGGTGCCCTTCGACGCTGACAACTTCATGGGCATCCTGACCCAGCACATGTACAAGGCGCCGGTTCCAATCCGCGCCCTGGTTCCTGCGCCTCAAGACGTGCCGCCTGGGCTCGAGGCCATCGTGCTCAAGTGCCTATCAAAGCGACCCGAGCAGCGCTACGCGTCGATGCAGGAGCTGCTCGACGATCTGGGCTGCTTGGACGACGGCAGCGTGCCGACGGCCGTCGCAGAAATGATGCAGCGTTCGGGTGGATTCAACGTCCCTGCTGACTACTTCAAAAAGCCGACGAAGGGCATGCCCGAACCGGTGCCAGCATCGCCCGGTTTCAGGCGCAGGCGCTGGCCGTTAGTCGCCGGTATCGCCGGGGTGATCGCGGCGGTCGGCATCGTCGTCGGCATCTTCGCAATCGGCGGAAAGAGCACCGCGTCCCAGCCCAAGGCTGCACCCGAGCCCGAACCGGCCGCAACCACCGAGCCAGCGGCTGTACCGGATCCGGAGCCCGGCACCACCCAAGTCATCATCGTCGTCGATCCGCTTAGCGCCCACGTAATTCAGGGCGAAAAGGACCACGGAACATCACCGGTGGCTCTGGATCTCAAAGACGGCGAGACGATCGGCTTAGAAGCGCGAGCCGAAGGGTACGAGCCGAAACCGTTCGAGGTCGACGGCAGTAAGTCGAAGCTCACCATCCGGCTCGAAGAAACGAAAGCGCCACCGAAAACCGGCAGAGGGCGCCCAGCAGCAGTCAAGCGTCCCACGGTCACCAAGAAGCCGGTCGCGCGCCCGAAGACCAAGAAGAAGCTGAAGCTCGGCGGCGGCGGCGACATCATCGACCCCTGGAAGAAGTAGCCGTCTGCGCCGCGGCGCTTCCAAAGTAGAACTTAAGGCCGGCCTAAGGCGCCGCTGCGCTCGCGGCACGCCGTCGCCACGGCGACCGCGACCGGGCTGTCTGGTAAGACTGAGAGCGAACAATGCAACTCGACACCACCAAGCTGCGACAAGCAGTTCCGCCGCCGGTGCTGGCACTCTGTCGACGCCTCCGTGAAGGCGGGCATCGCAGCTGGGTCGTCGGCGGCTGCGTTCGCGATCTGCTCCTCGCGCATGAAGGAACCCAGGTCCGCAACGACTGGGACATCGCGACCGACGCGCTGCCAGAACAAGTCCAGAAGCTGTTTCGCAAAGTCATCCCGACCGGGATTCAGCACGGAACGGTGACGGTGCTGCTCGAACGCGTCGGGTACGAGGTCACGACGCTGCGAGGCGAGACGACGTACAGCGACGGGCGGCGACCCGACGAGGTGTACTTTGTGGAAGACATCGCCGCCGACCTGGAGCGGCGCGACTTCACGGTCAACGCCATCGCATACGACGTGCTCGAAGACCGCCTGATCGATCCGTTTGACGGCATCGGCGATCTGAAACGCCGGTCGCTCAGAGCCGTTGGCGACGCTGCCAAACGCTTCGATGAAGACGGGTTGCGCATCCTGCGCGCTGCTCGGTTCGTGGCAACTCTTCAGTTCGAGCTAGAGGACGAAACGCGACGGGCGATTCGGCCAAGCCTCGACACCTACCGCAAGGTCAGCCCCGAGCGAATTCGAGACGAGTGGCTGAAAGCGATGGGCGCCGACCGACCCAGCCGCGCCTTCGAGATCATGCGCGAACACGGCATGCTGGAAGTCACCGCGCCAGAACTGCTCGAATCCGTTGGCTGTGAGCAAAATCGCTACCACGCCTACGATGTGTGGGGACACGCCATGAGCTGCCTGGACCACTGCGCCCCCAACCCTATCCTGCGCATGGCCGGCCTGCTGCATGACGTCGGTAAACCGCGGTCGCGTGCCTTTAGCGAGAAAACGCAGGACTACACCTTCTACGAACACGAGCGCATCGGCGCGGAAATGTCCGAACCGATGCTAGCGCGATTGCGCTTCTCGAACGACGAGCGCACGCACATCACCAGTTTGGTGCGGCACCACCTCATCTGTTACGACGAATCGTGGAGCGACGCGGCCGTTCGGCGTTGGATCCGCCGCGTAACACCTGAGCTGCTCGAAGACTTGTACAGTCTCAATCGGGCGGATGTGCTCGGCAAGGGTAAGGACGCCAGTGCCGACCTCGATCGGCTCAAGTCACTTCAAGAGCGCGTGGCACGCGCGTTGGCCGAGGGTAGCGCGGTCAAAGTCAGCGACCTGGCGATCGGTGGTCGAGAACTCTTGGCCGACTTAGGCATGAAGCCGGGACCCAAGATCGGCGTCATCCTCCGAGCGTTGCTCGAGGAGGTCACGGACGACCCGACGCGCAACAACCCGGAGACGCTGCTGCAGCGAGCCAAGGAGCTGGCCGCGGCGCCTGAGGCGTGATGCCTCAAGCTCGGCCTCGGCTCAGCTAGACCGGGCTAGCCGCCTGAAGGCGCCGGCTTCGGAGCGCCGAAGATCGACGCGGGACGCTTGGATTCTTTCTGCTCCCTACGCTTGTCGCTCCAGCGGGGTAGCACCACCCGGTCCTTGGCCGGCAGTGGGCGGTCTTCGAGCACCGCCTGAATCTCGTCACTGTCGAGAGTCTCACGCTCGAGCAAGGCCTCGGCCAGACGATCGAGGCGGGCACGGTTGTCGGTCAGGACTTTCCTGGCCAAGTCATGCTGCTCCTCGACGATCCGTCGGACTTCGCTATCGATGGCCTTCGCCGTTTCTTCTGAGTACCCATCGCTGCGAGACGCCATCTCGCGACCCAGGAAAATACTCTCGTCGTTATCACCGTATGCGATCGGTCCGAGCTTGTCGCTCATGCCGTGCTCGCACACCATCGAACGCGCCAATCGGGTCGCTCGGCGAATGTCGTCCTGCGCGCCGGTCGTGATCTCGCTGAACACCACCTCTTCGGCGACACGCCCACCCAGCGCCATGGCGATCCGTGCCAGGCTCTGTTTGCGCGTCATCAAGTGACGGTCCTCGTTGGGGAGAAACATAGTCACGCCAAGAGCGGCGCCGCGGGGAATGATCGACACTTTGTGAACGCCGTCGTTGCCCTCGACCAGCATGCCGACGAGCGTGTGGCCGGACTCGTGCCAAGCGGCGGTGCGGCGCTCTTCTTCGCTCATCACCATCGAACGGCGTTCGGTGCCCATCAGCACCTTGTCTTTGGCCATCTCAAAGTCGCTCATCGAGACGGCCTCTTTGTCCTGCCGCGCAGCGAGCAGCGAAGCCTCATTGACGAGGTTCTCAAGGTCAGCGCCGACGAAACCCGGTGTCCCGGCCGCCAGAATTCGCAAGTCCACGTCCCCAGATACCGGCACCTTGCGAGTGTGAACGCCGAGGATGCCCTCGCGACCGCGGATATCGGGACGTGGCACCGTGATGCGCCGGTCAAAACGCCCGGGCCGCAAGATCGCAGGGTCGAGGACGTCGGGTCGGTTTGTGGCGGCGACGATGATCACGCCTTCGCTAGACTCGAACCCGTCCATCTCGACCAGCAGCTGGTTGAGGGTCTGTTCGCGCTCGTCGTGGCCACCGCCAAGACCCGCACCGCGATGACGGCCAACCGCGTCGATCTCATCGATGAAGATGATGCACGGCGCGTGCTTCTTTCCCTGTTCAAACAGATCGCGTACGCGGCTCGCGCCGACCCCGACGAACATCTCGACAAAGTCGGACCCAGAAATGCTGAAGAACGGCACGCCGGCCTCACCGGCGACCGCGCGGGCCAGCAAGGTCTTGCCCGTGCCTGGCGGACCCATCATCAGCACGCCCTTGGGAATGCGTCCGCCGAGCTTCTGAAACTTTTTCGGGTCCTTCAGGAACGCGATGATCTCTTCGACCTCGTCCTTGGCCTCGTCGATGCCCGCGACGTCCGCGAACGTCACTTTGTTTTGCGCTTCGTTGAGCAGCTTGGCGCGGCTCTTACCGAAACTCATCGCCTTGCCGCCCCCGGCTTGGAGCTGACGCATGAACAGATAGAACATGACCAGCAAGAACAGCATCGGCAGCAAGATGGTCAGAGTCGTTGTGAGGAACGGACTCGTATCGTCTTTTTGATACGTGACCTTCACATCCGACTTGAGGATCTCCGCTGCGATTTCGTCACCAGCCGGGCCGATCGTCACGCCGCGGATCGGTTGACCTTTTCGCGCTGGGTCTTTGATCTGAAACGTGTATTCGCGCTCGATGATCTCAACGGCCTCGACATGCTTCTGTTCCTTGGGCGCCTTGACAAGCGCCATGAAGTCACTGAAGGCCATCGGCTGGCGCTGCGGACCGTCCGGGCTCAAGAACTGCCATATCGCCAGGAAGGCGACGATCAGTACGACCCAGAGCAGTAGGGTTTTGTGCGGTTGCTTCACTCGCGACCTCTATCTATCGACGATCTAAACATGCGGCCTTTTAAACATGCTGCCGAATCGCTGCGTGTCGAGCGCTTCGCAAAAGATCGGAGCAGGCTTTTGAGGGACCAATGGCATAGAGCATGCCACCTGGAGATGCCAGCGTCGAAACCCCGAACTTTTGGTTCGGCGCGACGAACGGCCAACGGAAAACGGCTCAGCCGCCTGGATGCGGCGATACGAAACTCGATCACGCAGCCTAGATCGCGCGCTGTCGCCCAAGCGCAGCGTATCTCCGGCGCGCGTTTGGCACAGCGGGCTAGCTGCGCGAGCTGGGCTTGCGCAACACCAATTCCTGATCATCGCTAATGCGCACCGCACCGCGGCCCAACGCCAATACCCGGTCCAGCTGCTGCCGCTGAGCGCGATTCAATTCTGCCGGCCCCCCGTCTCCCGCGGACAGCTGGTCTGCAAGTGCGTTCAGGTGACCGGCAATTCCTGGTGAAAGCGCGGTCAACAGCGGCATTAGCTCGTGGCGGACGCGCGAGCGCAGAAAGCGCGCGTCCGCGTTCGACGGATCATCGGCGTACTCGATCGCGTGGCGCGCGACGTGCGCGTCGACGGCTGCGCGGGGCGCGCGGATCAGCGGCCGCATGAATCGGCCGGCGCGCGGCGGAAGCGCTGCCAACCCTCGCGGCCCAGAACCTTGCAACAGGCGGATCAGAACTGTCTCAGCACGATCGTCGGCGTGATGACCGGTCGCGATCAGGCAGTCACTTGAAGCGGCGCTCAGCAACGACTCACGACGCGCCGCACGCGCACGCGCCTGGAGATTCCCGCCCGCTGGCACCGTGACCGCGGAAACTCGAAACGGAACTGACTCTGCGTCAGCAACGGCACGGGCAAGAGCTAGCTCAGCTTGGGCTTCGGATCGAAGCCCGTGGTCGACACCGTGAGCCGTCAGCTCAAATCCAAACTCGTCGCGTAGCCTGGCCAGCACATGCAGCATGGCGAGCGAGTCCCGCCCGCCCGAGACCGCCGCCACCACGTGGTGACCGGGATTGCATTCCTCTCGCAGCGTCCGCCTGACTACGGCGATTAGCGTTGGGGGATGTGAGCCCATCGCTACACGAGTTCGAAGCTCTTACAAAAGTATAGGTGCCGCAGCATCGGAAGATCCTGCCGCGCGCTGACGTGCGGCTCAATCGGATAGCCATCACCGCACATCGTCGCTTGAGGATCGAAGTGGGCGCAGTCGGGACACGAGAATCGAAACCGAAACCGGTCGGCTTCGGCCCGTAGCCGGTCGTCGACGTCGGTTCTCATGGCGCGGCGTTCATCGAAACCGGCAGGGTCCGGCGCGCGACGCGATAGCGCACGCCAACGGCACGGTTACTCCGCGCACGCCAGCAGCGCCCAACCGCCGGGCGATTCCTCGCCGGTAAGCTGGTTCTTGTTCAGCCACATGACC
>JAUIKB010000280.1 GCA_030430975.1 Polyangia bacterium | reverse complement strand
CGCGCAGTGGTCGCCTTCGGTTGTCGTGGCCAAGAAGTTCGACTCACGTTGGTCGAGCCAATTGAGGTACTGCGGAAGCGGCGCATCGAAGCCGACCATGAACTGCGCGCCACGCCGAGGGGGCCCACAGGATCCAGCATAGTTGATGCAATTCGCCTCGGAACTGCCCCACCCGATTTCGATGTCGTTCGTGTTGCCGGGATTCGCAAACGAATAACCCGCACCCGGATAGATCTGTGACAGCACGCAGCGGTTGCCCGGGTAGTAGTCCGGGTACGAGGGCGCGACATTGTCAGTAGGATCGTCGTAGCTGCAGCAGCTCTGCGCGCACTCGAAGTTCGAGGCAGTCTGGCAGCTGCGGTTGAGTCCTACGTCCTGATAGTAACGTCCCAGCGCGTAGCCGTTCTCGGGAAACGCCGCCAGCACCCGCCCCACGGCGCGCTTGGCGATGAAAAGCCTGGAGTTGTTGCCGGCAACCGCATCAGGGTCGCTCGCGGTATCCACGCCGGGGAACTCCTGCGACCCGTCACCAAACGTCGGGAATCCCGCCAGGTCGTTCAGCATGGACCCAGACGAGTCGAGGATCAGCGCAAACCGCGGGCGCGCGTCATCTGCCGGCACCGTGCATATCTGCGGATCATACGTACATTCTTGTGGCACCCCGCCAACGCATGCCGGCTGCGGCCCGCCAGGGCACGCCAAGTCCGCCAAACCTTCGTCGACTTGACCGTCGAAGTCGTTGTCGTAACCGTCGCAGATTTCCCCAACATAGGCGCCGTCGACCTGCAGCTCGCCCGCGCCCCCGCCGGCTTCGCCAGCGCAAATCGGACAGATACCGCCGGCGCCTCCACGCACGTCGAAGATGGCCTGCGGATCGATGAAGGACTGCCGGCTCAGCACGTTGACGATGCCGCCGCCTCCGCCGCCGGCGCAGTCATCGCACGTCCCACTGTTCTGAGTACCAGCGCACTCTGCTTCGCTGTCACCAACATCGTACGGAGTGCAGCGATCGCTCGCGTCGGCGCAGACGTTGCCGAGATCGCCACCCAGGTTCTTACAGGTCTGACCTGGAAACGTGCAGTCGGCATTGCTGCTACACGGCGTGCAGTTGCACGGCGAGCACAGGTTGAAGGTCGAACCACTAGCCGGCTCCACGAAAGCAGTACACGTCTGCCCTGATTGGCACACATCCTGAGTGCCGGGGTTACTGCACGGCAAACATTTCGGCTGCGAATCACCACCGCGGGCGCCGTGCGCGCTCACGCGGGCCGTGGCCGACGCGTTGAAGGTGTCGGCGATGAGCAAGATCGAACCTCCGGCGCCACCGCCGGCAGAGTCGTTGCCCGACGAGCAGCCTCGACGACCGTCCGCGATCACGCGACCGTCGACCTGCATGACCCCGTCAGCCGCCGCAGTGGCTGCGAACAGCACCAGACGTCCGCCACCGTCGCCGGCCCGCAGCGCGCTGTCGAAACTGTCGCGACAACCCTTGTCGCCGCCCGCGGCTCCGAATTCGGTTTCATAGATAGAGTGAACGAACGAGGTGCCCGCCACGTCCGGCAAGGCGTTGCCCGCACCGCTCGTCATGTTGGTCGGCGTCGGATCAACGCCCCAACACGTGCCGAAACCCGGCTCCGACGTATTCACGCAGGCGGTCCCGGCACCGTTCAACATGCCGCAGTCTTCTTCCCATTCCTGGGGAAACGTACATGTCACGTTGCTTCCGAACAGAAAACAGTCCTTGGTACCTTTGCCGCCGCGACCGAAGTGACCTCCGCCGCCACCGGAATCGCGCACCGAGCAACCGCCGCGGCCGCCGGACAGGCCCGGACCTGGGCCGTCATCGCACAGCTTTCCTTGGTAACCCGTACCCTTCGCGTTCACACGACTGGATGCGTCCACTCGGATGCTGAACGCAGCGGTCGGATCCTTAGCCGTCGCTCGAACGATGAGGTTTCCCGTGCCAGCGCGGTCCGTGCCATCGAATTCGACCACGCGCAGTTCGCCCCCGTTGCGAATGTCCACGTAGTCGAACGTGTGGGTTCCACCGTACTCGCAGATCCTCCCGCCGTTGATCACGGTTCCGCCTGGGCACTGGGTCTGCGCGGGTGTCGTGCCGTCGATGATCAACGGCACAGCGAGGGCCGGCGTAGCCGCGGCCAGAACGGTTACTGCCGCCAGAGCGCCCAGCATCTTGGAAATCGCAATTCTCACGGCCCGATTGTCGCACGACGCGAGCCGCGCGCGTAGCCGCGTCGACTCCCCGGGTGAATTCGCCTGCGACAATCGCGATTGCCAACACCCGATGCACGAGCTAGAACCCCGTCTCGGAACCTTCGGGCGCATAACTCAGTGGTAGAGTGCGACCTTCACACGGTCGAAGTCGCTGGTTCGAACCCAGCTGCGCCCACCTCGTAACCCGCCACGCGGACGCCGCGTCTCAGAAATCATGGGACTCTTCGACGTACACGCTCACCTGACGGATCCGCGGCTGGCGGCTCAAGAATCCGACGTGCTGGCACGCGCCAAAGAGCGCGGGGTCACGACGATCATTTCCAACGGGCTCAACCCCGACGACAACGAGGCCGTCGCCGCCCTGGCGCGCCGCTCGGAGCTCGTGCAGCCGGCGTTCGGCCTGTATCCGGTCGACGCCGTGTTACCGGCCATGCTCGCCGCCGGCGTGGACTACCCACGCGACGGCGAGCCGTGTGATCCCGAGGCGGGCGTCGCGTGGGTCGCCGAGCACGTGTCCGACTGCGTGGCGGTTGGAGAGATCGGACTGGATCGCTACTGGGTGCCTGAGCCGCACTGGGAGGCCCAAGAAGCGGTCTTCCGGAAGCTGGTTGCGATCGCGCTCGACGCCGATAAGCCCATCATTATCCACACCCGTAAGGCTGAGCGGCGGGCGTTTGAAGTCCTGCAGGAAATGGGGGCCATGCGGGTGGATTGGCACTGTTTTGGCGGGAAGTTGAAGCTCGCGCGGCGCATCCTCGAACACGGACACTACCTGTCGATTCCCGCCAATGCGCGCAAGTCGGAGTCGTTTACACGGCTACTGCAGACGGCGCCGCGCGACCGACTGCTTCTGGAAACCGACTGTCCTTACCTGGGGCCGACCCGGGGCGAACTCAATGAGCCAGCAAACGTCCGAGTGACCGCGGAATACGCTGCCGAACTGTGGGACACAGACGTGCGCAGCGTTCAATCGCAGGTCGAGTCGAACTTCGAACGGCTATTTGGGTTCGCGCCTTAGCCGCGATTCGGGCGACGGCGCGATGCGATTCTCGCCGCAGCCATCAGCCCGCTACCGGGCGCTGTGATATGTCTATGTATGATGGCTTCCCGAGTGCGCGCTTTCATTACGACCGCAGTCGGCATCATGAGCTTCTCACTCGGGCTGGCGCACTGCACCAACTCGTACGGCGATTTCAGCTTCGGGAGCACGCCCAATAGCGGCGGCTCAGGAGCGATCGCTGGCGTCAGCGGGTCGACAAGCGGCGGAAGCGCTGGATCCAGCAGCGGCGGCACCGCCGGAACCGCAGGCGGCGGGACCTCTGGAACGGCGGGCGGCGGCACCGCCGGTTCGAGCAGCGGCGGAACCGCCGGGTCCACAAGCGGTGGGACGGCCGGTTCGAGCAGCGGCGGAACCGCCGGATCCGGGGGCAGCGCTGGCGGCGGCGGCAGCGGC
Source organism: Polyangia bacterium (assembly GCA_030430975.1). Lineage (GTDB taxonomy): Bacteria > Myxococcota_A > Polyangia > Polyangiales > Polyangiaceae > JAUIKB01. The sequence continues at coordinate 3,620 of JAUIKB010000280.1, read as the reverse complement.
GGCAGCTCGCCGTGCGACGCCTGCACGGGCTTCAAGAAAATCTGTTGCGATAAGGGCGACGGCCAGGGGCTCACGTGCCACGCAAACGCGATGGGCTGCCCCTGCATACCCGAAGGCAACGCGAACCCGTGCACCATCCCGTTCGCGGTCTGCTGCAACAAACAAGACGGGGCCGGGGCCGTCTGTCACTCGACGTCTCAAAGCTGCGACTGCTCACCGACAAGCAACCCGTGCCTGGCTCCCCACGACCAGTGCTGCCAGGCCGGCAGCCGCATGAGCTGCCAGCGCGACGCCTGTAGCTAGCCGGCCGCGGCCTCGGGTTCCGGTGGGCGCAGCCTCCAAGCCCAGGTAGGGTCCGGCACATGACGGAGACCCAGCCGATAATCGTCGAGCGCGGCGAGATTGCGACCATCACGCTCAACCGCCCGGACAAGTTCAACGCGATGACCGACGCCATGGGTGACGCGTTCGCTGAGGCGGTCAGGCAGGTCAATGCCGACTCGGCCGTGCGCGTGGTGGTGGTGCGCGGTGCTGGTCGTGCCTTCTGCGCGGGCGGAGACTTCGACCTGATCGGGGGCAACGCACGCACCGACCCGGAGCAGAACCGTCGCAACATGCTGGCGTTCTACGGCAAGTTCCTGAGCGCTTTGCGCATCGAGGCCCCGACGGTGGCGGTGCTGCACGGCGCAACCATCGGGGCCGGGTTGTGCCTCGCCCTCGCCTGCGACGTCCGGTTTGCCGCCGACGAGGCGAAGCTCGGGGCGAACTTTGTACGCGTCGGCCTGCACCCCGGCATGGGATGCTCGCTGCTCTTGCCGGCTCTCGCCGGGCGAGCCATAGCGAGCCAACTGTTGCTCAGCGGACAGCTGATCAAAGGGCAACGCGCCGCCCAACTCGGCATCGTCAATCAGTCGGTTCCACGGTCAGACCTGCCCAGCCTCGTCGACACCGAGGTGGCCGAGCTGCTGCGCGCCGCACCGATCGCTGCTCGGCAGACGAAGGCGACGCTGATCGCGCCGGTCCTTAGGGAGCTCGACGCAGCCCTCGCGCGGGAGGCCCAATGCCAGGCGATCGACTTCACCACGCGCGATCTGGACGAAGCCGTCAACGCATTCCGGGCCGGACGGGCCCCGAAGTTCAGCGGCGAGTAGCCGCGCGACTACCGCAGCTCAACGCAAGCCGAGCGCACCGCGGTTCCGAGCGAACCGTCCCTGATCGCGCCAGCAAGCGCTTCGATGTCGGCCGTGAGCGGGCGGTCGCAGGTGAGTGACGGCACGAGTCGACGGACGAATTCGTGAGCCGCTGCCACACCGCGTCCCGGCCGCAGAGGCATACGTTGGTCCAGTCCCTGCGCCGCGGTGAGCAGCTCTATGGCCAGACTGAGTCGTACGTTGTCAACTACACGTCGGAGCTTGGTCGCACCGATACTGCCCATGCTGACATGGTCCTCGCGCCCCGCGCTCGAGGGGATCGAATCGACACTGGCAGGGTGGCAAAGCACTTTGTTCTCGGAAACCAATGAGGCGCTGGCTACCTGCGCAATCATCAGCCCGCTCTCCAGACCACTGTTTGAGGCCAGAAACGGCGTCAATCCGCTCGACAACGCCGGGTTCACCAATTGCTCCACCCGGCGCTCGCTAATATTGCCGAGTTCAGCAACCGCAATCGCCGCAAAGTCGAGCGCAAAGGCGACGGGCTGCCCGTGGAAATTACCACCGCTGATTACTTCAACATCGTTGTCGCTCGGGAATACGGAAGGATTATCCGTGACAGCGTTGACCTCGGTCGCCACCACCGACCGAGCGAACTGCAGCGCATCGCGAGAGGCGCCGTGGACCTGAGGCATGCAGCGGAGCGAGTAAGGATCCTGAACCTTGTCACAGTCTTCGTGACTGACCATGATCGCGCTCTGCTCGAGCAGCATACGCAGATTACTCGCGACCACCCGCTGACCGGCGTGGCCTCGCAGCAACATGAGTCGGTCGGCAAACGGTCGCTCGGACCCTTTCAGCGCCTCGAGGCTCATCGCTCCTGCCACGTCCGCCGCTAGCTCCAAGTCCGCCGCGTCCGACAGCGCCAGCGCGCCGATCGCCGTCATGAACTGGGTGCCGTTGATCAAAGCCAGGCCCTCTTTGGCCTGCAGCACGATCGGAGTCAGACCGCGCCGGGCCAAAGCGTCGCGGCCGGCCATCACTTCGCCATCCAAGTGCGCGCGTCCCTCGCCTATCAGGACCGCGGCGAGGTGCGCCAGCGGCGCCAGATCGCCGGACGCACCGACCGACCCCTGCGACGGAATGGCCGGCGTCACCCCTTCGTTGAGCAGCGCCACCAGCAGATCGACGACCTGTTCCCGTACGCCCGAATAACCTTGCGCAAGCGTCTGCGCCCTCAGCAGCACCATCGCACGACTGTCGTCCACACCGAGCAGCGGGCCAACGCCGGTGGAATGGCTGCGAACCAGGTTGCGCTGCAGGTCGGTGACGCTCGCAGAGTCGATGCGCGTCTCGGCAAGCGCACCGAAGCCAGTGTTGACACCGTAGACCCGCGGCGCATCGTCGCCGAGTGATATGAGCCGCGCGATAGCCGCATGACATGCGCGCACGCGCTGCCTGACCTCACCGGGCAGCTCTACTCGCGCCCTGCCCCTGGCCACGGCAGATACGTCCTCAATGCTGAGAGGTTCGCCCAACGAGACTGAATCGCCTGCCGTTCTCACACCGCGAGCCTACAGCAAGCCGAATCCCGCAGGCTGGGCATCCGGTCCGCGGGCGGAATTGTTCAACCTGGTTAAAACGAGCTTGCTCCTTTCACCCCCGCATCACTATCCTCGCCGGCCCGTGGGCCGTCGCATTACACACAGCTGTCTAGCAATCACCTGCATCGCGGCGGTTGCCGGCAGCGCGTGGGGCCAACCCCAGCCTGAGGACACAGCTGAGGTGCCGCCCGCCGGTGAAACGGATGGCGAAGACCCAACGCTTCAGCCCGCGGAGCCGCCACCCGTCGCCACTCAGCCGCCGCCAGCGCCCGCTCCGCGCAGCGTTGCGCCACCGCCGCCGCGCAAACCCGTACCGCCACCGCCCCCCGCGTCAGACGAGGCGACGCGCACGGAGTTCCACCGCCGTTTCGTCTTGGAAACAGGCAGGATTCAACCACGACCGCCCTCAGCGGAAACGTTCCAAGGCTACATTCACGGTCAGTACCAGTTTCGCGTCACCGGGTTGTCTGACCTGAGGTTGCAGCCTACCGACCAGTCGCGCAGCGACCGGCGTTCGTTAGGGCAGAATCTGCGACTCAACCACTGGCTGCGCATGACGCCTCGATTGCAGCTCCGAGAGAACCTGGAGCTGGTCGGTCAAATCGATATCCCCTACGGCTTCATCGGCGGTGACAGCACGGTCGACGTCGACTCCGCTCGAGAGCCGTTTGACGACAAGAACCCCTTTCGCGTGGCCCCGCGCTGGCTGTACTTGCAATGGCTGTCGCCGATCGGACTGTTGCGGGTCGGTCAGCAGCCATCACACTGGGGAATGGGTATCGTTGCTAACGACGGCGATCACCCGTCACTATTCGGCGACTACCGCGAGGGGGCGATCGTCGAGCGGATCCTGTTCGCCACCAAG
>JAUIKB010000279.1 GCA_030430975.1 Polyangia bacterium | reverse complement strand
CGGCTCGAACTCCCAGCTCCGCGCGTTCGCAGAGGTCTACGCGGCGAACGACGCCAAGGAGAAATTCGTTCGCGACTTCGTCGCGGCATGGACCAAGGTGATGAATCTGGACAGGTTTGACCTGCACCAGTCAGCGGCCTGACCGCACAACGCAGAGGTCGGCTGATGCGAGCAGGGCCGGCGCGTGCGACACTCGTCTGCGATGAGTAAAACGCCAGCCGCCTCGCTCGTGGGGCCGACATGACCGATTTCGAAGCGACGCGCCTGCGCGTCGTCGACAAGCCCGTGCATCGCATGGGGCTATCTTTCAACTTCGGTATCGACACCGCGGGCGTCGACGAAGCGCTCGACCGCGGCGTAAATTACCTGTTTTGGACGAGCATGCGCACGGGCCAGGCACTACCGGCGGTCAAGGCGGCCTTGAAGCGCGACCGTGAACGGTACGTGCTCGCGGCCGGTCCGTCGCTCGGCTGGTTTCGCGGCAACATCCGACGCGGCACCGAGAAGCTGTTGAGCACCCTCGGCGTTGATTACATCGACGTGTTGCACATGTTCTGGCTGGGGAAGACGTCCGCGTGGACGGACGGCAACATCGAAGAGCTGCTCACGCTGCGAGAGGAGGGCAAGGTCCGCGCGCTCGGCGCGAGCATTCACGACCGACAGCGCGCCGGGAAGCTCGCCGCCGACTCGGTTTTGGACCTGCTGATGATCCGCTACAACGCAGCGCACCCCGGCGCCGAACGTGACATCTTTCCGCACCTGAAGCAGCGCAACCCCAACGTGGTCGCTTACACGGCAACCCGCTGGCGCAAGTTGCTGTCCGCCCCCCGTGGCTGGACAGGCCCGGTCATGACCGCCGGCGACTGCTATCGCTTCTGCCTCAGCAGTCCGCATGTCGACGTCGTGCTCACCGGCCCGAAGAACCGGGATGAGCTCCAACAGAATCTCGATGCGCTCGCCAAGGGCCCGCTCGACGACGAAGAGATGCAATGGGTACGGCGCTTCGGCAAAGCCGTTCACGGCTAGCTTTCTCAAGCCTCGGCGGCCGCGACGCCGGCCGAGGAGCGCGCACGCAGGCCGTCGAACACCACGGTCAATGCGATACGAACTCCGCGTCCTTCCCGGCCGCGGAGCTGGGCGAGCTGCACCACCGCGACCAGCAGATCGTAAACATCCGCGACATCGACATCGGAGCGAACAACGCCTTGCGTCTGAGCTTGGGCGAGCAGCGTACCGAGAACCTGAACGAATTCGGCACGGGCGTCTTCGACGGCGGCGTCGGGATCGACCCCCGCACTCGCCAACGCATGGCGAATCGCTTGGGTCGACGCGGTGTGTTCCAGAACGACCTCGAAGAAGCGAAACAGCGCCTCGTCACCGGTGCCGAGCAACCGCCGGGCCTGCCGCGTCAAGCGTTCGATGCGCAGGGCGACGACCGCCTGTAGCAATTGGGCTTTGGTGGGGAAGTGGCGAAACACCGTCGCGATGCCCACGCCCGCACGCCGAGCAACCTCCTCGGTCGACATCGCCGGACCGTCCGTTCCCAGCAGCTCCTCCGTCGCGTCCAGGATCGCGGCTCGATTGCGAACGGCATCGGCGCGCCGTGGGCGCTTGCGCGCGCGGGAAATGCTCATGTTTCCTGCATATCGGTTGACAAACGGAGTGGCAACTCCGTTTAATCAACCTCATGGAACTCTTCGCGCACGTCGTCGCCGCTGCGCTGATCACCAACAGCCTGCCGCATCTCGCGCACGGACTCGGCGGCTACGCCTTCCCGACACCGTTCGCCAAGCCACCGGCGGTTGGATTGTCGCGCCCGGAAACGAATGTAGCCTGGGGCGCACTGAACCTTGGCGTTGGCACGGCGTTGCTCTTTGGCGTGGGCAACTTTCGCCTCGGCGCCAACGTCGACACCGCCGTCATCGCCATTACGGCTGCCGTCATCGGTCTCGCCGTGTCGCGCTCCTCGGCGCGCGCGCGGAGGCGACGCGAAGCGTCCGACAGGTAATCGGGACGTGCCAACGACGTTTCCCCCGCGCCGTTCTCACACGTCGCCTTCACGTGCTAGCCCAGCATTCATGTCCCGCCTCGCTGACCGCGCTCTCAGGCTGCTGGGCTTGTCGTTCGACTTCGACATCGACATGAAGCGCCAGGCGCTGAGCGAGATTACCGACACGCTGTTCGTCGGACGCCGTCCTCGATGCGACGAAGCGTCTGCGCTCAAAGATGTTGGCATCACGCACGTCGTTAGCTGCCTGCCCGAGAGCGCGCGCGACAGCGTTTCGTTCCTCGGCAACGATTTTGGTTGGCTGTTCACGCCGCTGCGGGACGACCTGTGCGAGGACATCACGGCGCGCTTCGACGAGGTCTTTGCGTTCGCCGATCAGGCAACGCGCGAAACCGAGCGCGCGAAGTTGCTCATCCACTGCGAGGTGGGCGTCAGTCGCTCGGCAACCCTGGCCGTTGCACTTGTCATGAGATCGCAGACAACCACGTTCCTCGCTGCGTTCAGGCAGGTTCGCGCGAGACGCCCGGAGGTTCTGCCGAACATCGCGTTCGCGTCGCAATTGCAACAGCTCGAGTTCGCCCAGCAACCCGAACGGCGACACAGCCGCGAGCCATCGTCACTCGCGCTCTATCTCAAAGAGATCTGCAACGCGCCAGTCGATGTCCCCGCGCTGCAGGCTGCCCTCGAGCACCACGACTACGACGCGCCACGTGCGCTTCGAAGCATCTTCGGCGATGAAATACCGAGGGTGGTTCAGGGCGTGCGGCGCTGAACAGGTCCGTTACCACGCCACCCGGGCGCCGAGCGCGCCACCTACACCACCCCAGCGCGCCGTAACTACTCCCTACTCGGTGAAGCGCGGGCCACGAGCGTCACGCCGCCGACTCCGGCCAGGGCCGACGCCAACAGGATCCCGACCTTGGCCGTGTCGACGGTCGCCACATCCGGAAACGCCAGGCTCGCGACGAACAGCGCCATCGTGAAGCCGATCCCCGCCAGCATCGAAACACCGATGATCTGCAGCCACGACACCTTGTCGGGGAGATCCGCCAAACCGAGCTTGACGGCTGCGAACGCCGCGCCTGCGACGCCGACGGTCTTGCCGACCACCAAGCCTAGCACGATGCCGATAACGATCGGATCGCTCAGCGACGAGCCGATCCCGCCCTTGAGGGACACACCGGCGTTTGCCAGCGCAAAGATCGGCAGCACAAGAAACGTTACAGGTGCGACCAGCGCGTGCTCGATGCGCTGCAGCGGCGCACCAGCCAGATCGATACTGCGAGCCATGTGATCGAGGCAGCTTTGCTGCCGGCCGTCGTTCATCTGCGTGTCCTTCGGAATGCCGACGGACTTCAAGCGACCCAGCAACAGCTCGATGCGCTCGACGAAACCCTCACCGTCGATGTGCGTCCGCGCCGGAATCGTAAACGCCATGAGCAGCGCCGCGATCGTGGCGTGTACACCCGACTTCAGAAAGCCCAACCACGCGCACGTGCCGATGATGAAGTACAAGACCGCGTTTCGAGCCCCCAGCAGGTTGAGCGCCGACGACACCGCGACGCACGCAATGCCCACACCGAGCGACGTCAGGGAAACGTCGGCGGTGTAAAACAGCGCGATGACCAGCACTGCGCCGATATCGTCGACGATCGCCAGCGCTGTCAAAAAGACCTTCACCCCGAGCGGCACGCGCGATCCGAGCAGTGCCAGTGCGCCCAGCGCAAACGCTATGTCCGTCGCCATCGGGATGCCCCAGCCCGAGACGCCGCTACCACCGCGGTTCACTGCCACATACAGCAGCGCCGGAACCACCATGCCGCCGATCGCGCCGATCGCAGGCAGCGTGGCCTTGCGCAACGTGGACAGTTCGCCGACGAGGAGTTCGCGCTTGATCTCCAAACCAACCATGAAGAAAAAAACGCCCATCAAGCCGTCATTGATCCAGTGGTGTAGCGTCTTGTTTAGCGACGTTTCTCCGAACGACACGCCCAGCTTGGTGTGCAGAAGATGGTGATAGCTATCCGCCCAGGGCGAGTTCGCCCAGGCGATCGCGACGACCGTCGCCAACACCAGCAAACCCGCGCCCGCCAGCTTGTGACGCGCGAACGTCTCCAGCGGCATTAGCAACTTGTCGATCGGACGCTGCTTGGGCCGGAGCACGTTGCCGAGCGACATCGCTAAAGAGTCTCGTTGTCCTGCCATCGGTTGCCTTTACCGCGGAGCCGCTCGGAAACGTAGGCCACAGCCATGGTTCGGCCGATCTGCACGACCGAACCCACCGTTTGCAACGACGTAAGCCGATTCGGCTACGCGCTAGCATATCCGCGGCAATTGCTCGCCGGACAGCATATCGAGCACACGCTCACCCCCAAGCGGACTGTCGACGATCACCGGGCCGCGTTGGTCCGCAACGCAACCGATCGCGCAGGCTTCAGCACAACCGGCGCCGTGCAGAACCCTAACCGCCTGGTCGGCGTCGGCGGCTCCGACCACCACCACGAACCGGCCCTCGCAGGCCACGTACATCGGATCGAGGCCCAGTAGCTCGCAAGCGTCCGCTACTTCGGCGCGCACAGGCACGTCCATCTCGCGGATGCGAAACGAGGACTGTGCCGCCTGCGACAGCTCGCACAACGCCGTTGCTAAGCCGCCGCGAGTTGGATCACGCAGACAGCGTACGTCGACGCCGGCATCGAACAGCGCCATCACCGCGCCTGCCACAGGCGCCACGTCGCTGGTCAAGGGCGTTTCGTGCTCCAGTCCTTCGCGCACGCTCAGCACCGCCATGCCGTGGTCGCCGACCGGGCCACTGACGACGATCGCGTCGCCGGGTCGAATCAGCGGCGGCCCGACCCGCACGTCGCCACGACAGTGCCCGACGCCAGTGGTCGTAATGAAGACGCCATCGCCCTTGCCGCGTTCGACGACCTTGGTGTCGCCGGTAACCACGACGACGCCCGCCTCGCGCGCCGCGTCGGCCATCGAGTGCACGATGCGCTCAAGGTCGGACAGCGGTAGCCCTTCCTCGAGCACGAACGCCGCCGTCAGGTATTTCGGCTCTGCTCCGCACATCGCCACATCGTTGACCGTCCCGCAGACGGCAAGCCGTCCGATGTCTCCGCCGGGGAAGAACAACGGGCTAACGGTGAATGCGTCGGTCGTAATCGCTACGCGACCCGCAAAGTCGAGGACCGCGCCGTCACGTGCCGTGTCCAGCTCAGGATTGGCCAAAATTCGCGCGAACACTCCATCGATCAGCGCGTGCATCGTGCGCCCGCCCCCACCGTGCGCGAGCACTACACGGTCGTACCGAGCGAACGGCACCGGACAGCTGAGATTCGGTTCATCCGACACGATGCGCTCCACGCCGGACCGAACGATATCGGTAGTACGCGGCACAGGCGCCCTCGGTCGACACCATCGGCGCCCCGAGCGGGTTGTCCGGCGTGCAGGCCTTGCCGAACTCTGGACACCGCACCGGGCTCAAACGCCCCTGAAGGACGTCCGCCGCACGGCACGCCGTCGGCTCCGCTATCGTCCCGAGCGCCAGGTCATGCACCCGTGTCGCGTCGAAGCGAGCGTAGGCTTCGCGGATCTTCAACCCCCCACCGGGAACGATACCGAGCCCGCGCCACGGCACGTCCGCCGTTTCGAATACTCGCCGCACCGTCGCCTGGGCGATCGGGTTGCCCGCGGGCCGCACAGCGCGTTGATACTGATTCGTGACCTCGGCGCGCCCTTGTTCGAGCTGGGCAGCGACATCCAGTACGCCCAACATGATGTCGAGCGGCTCGAATCCCGTTACGGCGATCGGTACACGGTAGCGCTGAGCGATAGCAGGGTATTCAGACGTGCCTTCGACAACGCACACGTGACCAGCCGCCAAGAACCCCTGCACTTCGTTACCAGGCGCCGACAGCAGCATCTCCATCGCCGGAGGCACGCGGACGTGCGCAGCCAACAGCGAGAAGTTGGACAGGTCGAGGCGCCTGGCCAGCTCAGCTGACATCGCGGTACTGGGCGCGGTCGTTTCAAAACCAACCGCAAAAAACACAACCTGCCGTTCTGGGTTTACACGGGCGATCTCCACCGCATCCAGCGGCGACAGCACGACGCGGACATCGCCGCCCTTGGCCCGAGCGGCCAGCAGGTCTCCATGCGGTCCGGGAACGCGCAGCATGTCGCCAAAGGAGCACAACGTCACGTTCGGTTTGAGCACCAACCCGTGCGCCGCCGCGATCACCTCGAGCGGCGTCACGCACACCGGGCACCCGGGGCCGTGGACGAGTTCGAGCTGAGGCGGCAACAGGTCGTCGATCGCGTAGCGTGCGATCGTGTGCGTTTGCCCGCCACACACCTCCATGATCTTCCAAGGCCGGGTACAGGTCTCGGCCAACTGGCGTGCCACACGTTGGATTCGCTTCGGGTCACGAAACGGCGCGACGTACTTCATTCGCCGGTCACCCCGTCGTCCAACAAATCCAGCGTCCGCCGTGCCGCGGCTTCGTCCAGATGCTGGATGGCGAACCCAACGTGCACGACCACGTAGTCACCACAGGCAGCGTCCGGCGTGTAGGCGAGGCACACCTCGCGCACGACCGTACCGAATTCGACCCGGGCAAACGGTAGTCCGCCCGGCCCATCCCTGCGCTCGATGATCTTTCCGGGCAGCGCTAGGCACATCGCGAGCACCCGCAACCTGCAAAGGGAGCCGCAGACGTCGGGCGAACGCGCGAGCGGAGCCCATACCAAGCGGTGGCAGGGAATCGGTTCGTCGGCTTACTCATGGGCGTGACCCGGTGAGTTCGATACCGGTGATCTCAACCCCCGCCGGATGATCCGGAGCCTCGACGATGTGCAGATCGACCTCATCGAGTCCAAGCGCCTTCGCCTCGATTTCGAAGTGTTCTCGCAAGTGCTCCGGTGAGCCCCCAGACAGGACGCCGAGCCGAATATGTACCGCCCGAAGCGCTCCGCCCCGCTGATTCGCCTCCGCCTGTGCGGTCTCGATCAGGCGACGGATCATCCGCGTCTCATGCATTGCAGCATCCCGCTAATCCGGAAACAGCGGCGCGCACCGCCGCCACAAACGCCGCTCCACAACACTCGATTGCTGTACCGACTTGAGTACTCCAGGTGCATCCTGGTGCTTGGCACATATCCGTTGCCGCGCGGAGAAGTGGACACTGCACGGGTGGTACAGCAGCAAGATGGTTGCGGAGTTGCCCGGCGTCGCGGGTGATGGGTGAGCGGGACGCATCGGCGGCGGCTTGATCGGCGATGGAGCGTCGCGGATGGCACC
>JAUIKB010000278.1 GCA_030430975.1 Polyangia bacterium | reverse complement strand
AGGTTCATGGCAATGGCAATCGCCATCACTTCGCTTTCGCCAGTTCACGCGGATTTCACCATGGCCGGCGTGAACGCCCAGCGAACGGGGTATATCGGCGCTCCGGGCCCGGTCTCGGAACCGGAGGTGCGCTGGGCGTACTTTTTTGACGTGGCGGGTGGCGCCAACACCCAGCCCGTTCTCGATACAGCGGGCAATCTGTACGTCACTGCGGCCCCGGCGCGACGCGCGACCTGCGAAGGGAATTCAGGCCAACCCCACGGCGTGCTGGTGTCGCTCTCGCCGGGCGGGACGGAACGGTGGCGCTTCTCCTGGACATGGGATGCCGACGATCCGAGATTTCGCGGCTCGTGGAGCCAGTTGTCGGGGCCGGTGATCACGCCGGATGGCCGCGTCCTCATGGGACACCGCCAGGGTGAATTCCGGTGTTGGGACAAGGACACGGGTGCCCTTCGCTGGGAGCGGGATCTGTCGCCCGGAAGTGCCCCCGTGACCTCCACGCCGGCGGTGGATCGGGCGGGGAATGTCTATGTGCACTGCCGTGACATCCCGACGGTTCACAAGATAGACGCGGCGGGCGATGACGTCTGGGTCCACCGATTTGTGGATGGGGAAGCCGGGCACACGTCGTCCCCCACCCTTTCCCGGGATGAGACCACGTTGTATATAGGGCGGTCGACAGATGCGACTTCCTATCTCTATGCCATCGATACGGCGGACGGTTCGTACAAGTGGGCGTGGAGCCCCGAAGTGTCCAAGAATCACTCGTTTTCCTGGGGGATTCCGGTGGTGGACGGTACCGGAACGGTATATCTTCAAGATGAGTCCTTCGCGCACCTGTACGCCGTGGGGGATTTGGGCGCCGTCCACGCACACCGTTGGTCCTACAAGCAACGGGGTCAGGATGCGCCGCGCTTGATGGCCGATACCGCCGTTTCAACGTTGCCGTGTCCGGAGATCATCACCACGGGCATATCCGGATGATGGCTCTGGAACTCGTCCAGCAACTGCAAACCGTCCAGCCGCGACCCCTGCATCCAAATGTCGAGAAACACCAGGCTGGGGCGGCGCTTGGTGATTTCGGCCAGTGCCGAATCCGCGTCGTATGGACGATTCATGCGTCGCAGGTTGTCGGAAATATCGCGCCAGTACTTGACGGTCTCGATATCGAACTGAATCAGTTTGCGAAGCTCGTCGATAGCATCCTGGTACTTGCCCGCCTGCCTCAGCCGCTGCGCGAACTCCGCGCGTAGCTCCGAGTCGTCCGGCGAGATGCCAAGGCCGCGCTGAAGCGTCGTGAGCGCACGTTCCAACATGTCCATTTCTTCGGCGAGGATGCGCGCCAGCTCCAAGTAGATGACCGCGTGCTCGCGCGTGGGCTCCAGACTCGCTTCGATGTAGGACGACAGGGCGCCGACGTACCCCTCCCAGCGCGGTGTTTGCCCATTCAGCTTCTGGTTGAGCAGCAGGTCGCGAAACTCGCGGGCGGCGGCACCGTGAAGTCCCAGCAGCGCGGTTGCCTGCTCGTACGCGGTCGCAGCCGCGAGGTCGTCGTTGCGGGCCCGCTCCAAGCGAGCCAGTCTCACCAGCGCCTCAGCCTTCGCGCTCGAGTTGCTCGCCAGCTGCACCAGCCTGGCGGCGGTCTCGGCGGCCTTGGCGAACTGCTGATGCTCGGTCTGAACCGCCAACAGGCGTGACAGCGCCTCCACGTTGTTCGGTTCGAGCTGAAGCACGGCGTCGAGGCTGGCGACAGCCGGTGCCTGTGTCTTCAGCTTGTCGGCCAGCACGATGGCGTGGCGCAGGTGCGCCTTGACCAAAACGTCTGGCCCCGGGCGCAACCCGATCACGACTTCGTACCGTTCGGCGGCGTCCTTCCACTCTTCTTTCCGCTCGTGCAATTCGCCGAGCTTCATCATGGCGCGGACATTGTGTGGCTCGTCGCGCAGCACACGGTGAAGTAGACCTTGAGCACCGGAGATCTCACCTTGGTGATCGGCCAGAATATCCGCTACGTCCAGACGCAGACCGATCTGGCGGTCCTCACGCTTGGCGCGAGCTGCGGCTTGGGAGAGCGCATCAAACGCCCGTCCGATCTCACCCGCCGCCAGAAGCAGGTCGCGACACTGCTCGGCCGCTCGTTCGTGATCGGGATCGATGGCTAGGGCACGTTCCAAGTCCGTCAACGCGCCTGCAGGGTCCTGCAGCCTACTGCCTCGTAGATCTGCGCTGCGCACCAACAGCTCGGCGGCGCGCCGCACGTCCCCGGTGACGCGCGCCTCGCACTCAGCAGCTTCTTTTAGCAGCGCGGGATCGTCGGTGGCTTCAGCCATCCGCGACAAGCCCCGCGCCGCGGCAAGGTTCTCACCATCGCTCGCCAGCGCCGACCGGAATCGATCGAGCGCGGTGGGATCACCCTGCACCTCGAGCAGTTCCGCCAGACGCGTGTGGTGAGCTGCGACCAAGGGTGCATCGGTCTCGGCGGTCGCTAGCCGCGCGTCGACCTGACCCAGCAGATCGACGTTGTTGGTTTCGAGGGCCGTGCGTTCAAGATTCGCCAGCGCGTACGTGTCAGTCGGCTCCACACTCAGAATGCCGATGTACGTCTCCTGGGCTTCGCCCCCCACCGACCGGTGTTCTTGCAAGCGGATGAGCTCTCGCATCGCCGCGACACGCGCACCGTCGTCCGCCAAGACACGCGACTGGGTGGCATAAACCTCGCTCAGCGCTTCCCAATTGCCCATCTCGAGGTAGAGCGGCTCGACCGCTAGCAGCGCGCCCAGGTGGTTCGGATCGCGTTCCAGGACGCTCTCGTAGCACTGCAGCGCCCGGCGCGGTTCTCGCAGGTCGTCGCGCCAGACCTCTGCCTCGCGCAGCAGGTAGGCGATCGCCTCATGCGGGTCGTCTTCTGTAGCCGCGAGTTCCGACAGCTCGCTAACCAGTGCCTTGTGAGATTTCTGCTGGGATAGCAGGCGGAGTTTCCCTTCCAACGCGGGCTTGTAGCCAGGCACAGCGGTGAGCGCCGTCTGGTAGGCCTTGAGCGCACGGCCGTTGTCGTGCAGCCGGTTCTCGTACACCTCGCCCATCCGAAACGCGGAACGCGCCCGGGCGGTGGCATCCTTGTGACCACTCAGTTCGAGCTCAAGCAGCCGCACCAGCTCGTCCCACTCGCCGCGCTCGCGGTAATTGCGCGCCAGCGCCCGAAGCGATGGCGCGTGAAACGGGTCAGCGTCCACTGCACGCCGATAGTGTTCGATCGCGCGTGTGGTATCGCCGAGGCGCTCCTCGCACAGCTCGCCCATCTTGTACAGCAGCGCCGGCGCGTGCTCGCCCTTGGGATCCACCTCGAGTTCAGCCGTGTACGTTGCGAGCAGGTCCTCCCAGCGACCGGCTGCATAGTAGAGTATCCACCGTCGATCGCGAGCACTTTGCGGTATCGGAGCAGCGCCGCGTCGCGGTCGTGGATGTTCTCATCGAAGACTTCGGCGGCGCGGTGGAGCAACGCCACGACGTCGCGGCGTTCGGTGGTCTTCTCGGCTTCGAGTTCCAGCGCCTGAACCAATTCCTTGTACATGCCGGCTCGTTCCGCCGCGCGTTGCCACGCGTGGATCGCTCCCAGGTGACCGGGATCGATTTCCAGCACACGACGATACGCCGACAGCGCGGCGCCCGGCGCGTTGAGAGCGTCTTCGTAGATACGCCCCACTTTGAACAGGTAGGTGATCTTCACCTCGTTCGTCTCAGCCCGCTCGATGGCCTGATCGTAGAGTTCCACGAGCGCGCGAAAATCCTGGCTTGCGCTGAGCAATCGAACGAGGGCCTTGAAAGATGGACCGTAGCCCGGCACTAGCAGCGCGGCCCGTTCGTGGTGCGCACGCGCCTGGGTTACGTCCCCCAGCTTGGTTTCATAAACGGCCGCAATTCGTGCGAGAGCTGCGGCTCTGCGCGAATCGTCGGACACCGATTCGACCTCGCCTAGGTGCATCTGAATCAGCGGAAGCCACCGCTGCTCCCGCGTATACAGCGCGCCAAGCGCTTGCAGCGCCGGGAGATAACCGCCCTCGGAATCGAGGGCTCGACGGTACCAAGCGGCCGCAGCGTCTTCGTCCTCAAGGCGCTCCTCGCAGAGTTGACCGATGCGGTGCAACAAGCCGACTCGCTGATTGGCGATCGTGGTCTTGTCGACGAGTCGCTCCAGCACGCCCGTGAGCAGCGCATACTTTTTTCCGGTCTCGTAAAGTCGCGCGAGCGACTCCAGAACCAGCGGGTCGTCGCCGGTCTCTTGCGCTGCCCGTTCCAGCGCGACGGTCGCGCCGTCCAGGTTGCCAAGCCGGTCGTACTGAATGCGCGCAATGCGCGCCAGCGCCAGCGCGCGACTCTCTTTGTCCTGAGTTGAAGCCGCCTCGCGTTGCAAAACGTCGATCAGCTGCTGCCAACGACCGTGGGCGTACAACAAGCGCTTAAGCGATACGAGGGCGCCCGGCGTGTGCGAGTCCGTGTTGATCGCCGTCTGCCAGTGCTCGATAGCACCGGGCTCATCGCGCTCGGCGACTTCAGCCAAGCGCGCCCGGATTCCGATCAGCGCGGCCCGATGCTGAGGGTCATTCGATACGGCGTTGGCTGCTCGTTCCAACGTCTTGACCAAATGGGCGTGTTCCGAGCCCTGGTGCTGAAGCCGTTCGAGGGCCTTGAGTGCGCTTTTATTCTGCTGATCGAGCTCAAGCGCTGCCGCGTAGGCACCGCGAGCGTCGCGGGACTGACCCATCTGATCTTCCAGCAGGCGCCCCTTCTCGTACAGCAGCATCGACTTCCGACGTGCGTCGCCAGTGGCTTTGATCTCGGCGTCGTACAGAGGCACCGCGTCTTGAAAGTAGCGTCGCGCGATCAGGATCCGTCGGGTCCCGTGCAGCGTCGGGACGTGGTCGGGATTCACCGCCAGCGACTTGAGGTAGTGATCGCGCGCTTGTTCTTCGTCACGGAGCGGGCCTTCGTAGAGCCGACCCAACTCGTAGTGCAAACGGGCGGCGCGCTCCGGCGGCGGGCCGTTCTCGAGCTCAGCGCTGAAGGCGGACTTGAGCTTGAGCGCGCGATCTGCCAGCCCGCGTTGCTCGGGCGCCTGATCGGAACCAACGCCGAGCTTAGTCGTCACCTGGGTGTCGCCGCCCGCGCGCGGGGGCACCGGCGGCGGCGCCACAGCCGGTGTAGGTGCGGGTGCCGGCTCGGCGGAACGTGTCGCGACGGGGGGCGGTGCCGGCGCCGCGGTTGGCGCCGAAACGGGCTTCGTCGCCGGAGCGGTCCTGGCCTTGGGTGCCGGCTTGGCGACGGCCGGCTTTGCAGCAGACGGCGCGGACGCCTTGGGCACTGAAGCTTTGGGCGCCGATTTGACCGCAGGCATCGGCCCGGACGTTCGTGATGGCGGCGGCGGTGGTTTCGGAGCTTTCACGGCTTTCGCCGCCGGCCTGGCGGGCGGCTTCGGAGCGCTCCGCATGCTCGGAGGCGGTGGGCGGACGCTTGGCGGCGGCGGCCGAACGCTCGGCGGCGGGCGCGGGCCTTTCGGGCGCGGAGGCTTGGGCGCGCTCGGGTTCGACTTGGTGGGCTTCGGCGAGTCCTCGTCCGCCATGCGATGACGCTACCAAGAATCCCCCATCATCGGTGGATTAGAGTTCTCGAAGCGACATTAACCCGCCGGATAGGCGCCAACCGTCCCGCATTATCTTAGCGGCCAGGCGTTGACACTCGCAGCCTGCTCGCCGACGTTGACCGGCGACAGCACGCTCACGGAGGAAGCTATGGTCGAATCCAGCGCAGACATCTCAAAACGCGAGCAAGCGACGTACAACTGCGATTGTGACGTCGAGGCCGAACTCCGTACGCATGGCCGGCCGATGCACCTCGGTGCTCTTCCCGACGCACCGGTTCGCGCGCCCACGGGCACGAAACGAACCGCCCTGACTTGGGACGCCGAAGCGGCCAAACGGATGCTCTGCAACAACCTAGACCCAGCTAACGCGATCGACTGGCAATCGCTGACCGTCTACGGTGGCAGCGGGCGCGCCGCGCGCAATTGGCACGAGTATCACAAGATCGTTTCAGTCCTGGACCGGCTCAAACCCGACGAGACGCTGTGCGTACAAAGCGGGCGTGCCGTGTACGTCGCTCGGACGCACCCAGGGGCGCCGCGCGTCCTGATCGCCAACAGCAACCTCGTGCCGCGCTGGGCGACGCAAGCTCAGTTCGATGATCACGACCGGCGCGGCCTGACGATGTACGGACAGATGACGGCGGGAAGCTGGATCTACATCGGCACGCAGGGAATTCTCCAAGGCACCTATCAGACGTATCTCGCGCTGGCAGAGCATCACTTCGGTGCGCAGTCCCTCAAAGGCAAATGGGTACTGACCGCCGGTCTCGGCGGCATGAGCGGCGCCCAGCCGATGGCCGTCACGATGAACGAAGGCGTGGTCGTGAATGTGGAGGTCCGTGCGGATCGCGTCGAGCGCAAAGTCAAAGAGGGATATCTGGACCGAATGACGGCGAGCGTAGAAGAAGCGCTCCGGTGGGCGAAGGAGGCAACGACATCTGGCACACCGCTGAGCATCGGGTTGATCGGCAACGCCGCAGACGTGTTCCCAGAGCTAGTCGAGCTGGGGGCGATTCCCGACGTCGTGTCCGATCAGACGTCCGCGCACGACCTCGGCGCCTACGTGCCATCGGGTGATCTCACGAGCTTGGACGAACTGCGACAGACCGATCTGGCGGAGTACCATCGTCGGTCGCTCACCTCGATCGCGCGGCACGTCGAGGCGATCCTGGCGATGCAGAAGCAAGGAGCGGTCGCGTTTGACTACGGCAACAATCTACGAGCACAAGCCGAAATAGCTGGAGTCGACGTACGCGGGGAGGATGGCAACTATCGATACCCTGGCTTCGTGCCGGCGTATGTCCGACCGCTTTTCTGCCAGGGAATGGGACCGTTCCGCTGGGCCGCCCTATCCGGTAATCCGGCCGATATCCATGCTTTAGATGCCGAGCTACTGAAACTCTTCCCGGACAACGTCGGACTGGCGCGCTGGATCAAGCTGGCCTCTGAGCGTGTGCCGGTGCTCGGACTTCCAACGCGCATCTGTTGGCTGGGCTACGGGGAGCGCGCGCTGTTTGGTGAAGCCATGAACCGCATGGTTGCCGATGGCCGTCTCAGCGCACCGATCGTTATTGGACGCGATCACCTCGACTGTGGCTCGGTCGCGTCACCGGACCGTGAAACAGAGGCGATGCGGGACGGTTCCGACGCGATCGCCGACTGGCCGCTGCTCAAC
>JAUIKB010000277.1 GCA_030430975.1 Polyangia bacterium | reverse complement strand
GCAGCAGCAACACCGGTTCCGTAGCCGGCCTGCTGGCGGCGGCTGCGATTGCGCTGGGCGGCATGCGGCGTCGAGCGCGGTGAGTCGCGGAGGTCCAGCTACGCACGAGGCCGCTCCCGATTGGGGGCGGCCTCCTTCGTTAGGCTGAGGGCGCCAAGCTGAGCACGGTGAGCTAAGCGCGTGCGTCCGTCCAGCCGATCCAGTGAGGGCCATCGGGACCGTGCTCCCGCTTCCAGATCGGAACCGTCGCCTTAATCCGATCGATCAGCGCCCGCCCAGCTTCGAACGCCTGCTGGCGATGCGCCGAGCTCGCTGCGCAGATGATCGCCACGTCGCCGACCTCGAGGCGACCGATGCGATGCACCACAGCGAGCCGCACGCCGCTGAACTCGTCTTCGAGCTTGTCCAGGACTCGCCCCATCTCCGCCTCGGCCATCGTGCGATAAGCCTCGTATTCGAGCAGGGTGACTGCCTGACCCGCGTTATGATCGCGAACCGTGCCGAGAAACAGCGCAATGGCGCCGGCATCGGGTCGCTTCACGGCCTTCACGGCCTCGTCAACGGACAGCTCGTCATCGCGCACGGCACAAAGGCGCCCAGCGATGGCTACGGTCACGCTTCGCCTTCCGATGTCGCGCGGAAATCGCCTGAGCGACCGCCGCTCTTGGCCAGCAGTCGGGTCGGACCGATGACCATCGATTTATCAAACGCTTTGAGCATGTCGTAGAGCGTGAGGGCCGCGACCGATGCGGCGGTCAGCGACTCCATTTCGACGCCGGTGCGATCGTGCGCCTTGACCGTAGCGACGACGTCCACCGCGTTCGCTGACTCGTCCAGCGCGAGCTCTACTACGACGTTCGTTATCTTGAGCTGGTGACACAGCGGGATCAGCTCGTGAGTCCGTTTCGCAGCCATGATGCCCGCCAGGCGCGCCGTGCCGAGCACGTCGCCCTTAGGCACCGAGTTTTCTGACAGGCGTTTGAACGCTTCATCGTTCATCTGGATACGCGAGCTGGCGCGCGCCACCCGCTCCGTCGTCGCTTTTGCCCCGACGTCCACCATGCGCACGCCACCGCTCGGCGCGATGTGGCTCGAGTTGCGACTGAACCCGACGATCTCCGCATAGGCCGCACTGATGCGCCGTTCTCGCCCGCGACTGACGACCTTCGCGAGCGTGTAGCGATCGAGCGGCGAAAGGGCGCCCCACACGCCGATCGGCATGCCGCCGTACGTCTCGAGCGCCGCCGTTACGTCTTTGGGCACGCTGTTCGCCGAAGGATCATCCACCGGCGCGATCGCTTTGGGCTCGGGCTGCGCGCCCTGAACCGTCTCGCGAACCGCGGCCACATCAACCGTCGTCGCCGCGCCGATCTCGACCAGCCGTCGGCGGTCGGACAGCTCAAGCGTGGTCCAGGCCGGCAGTGAAAGTTTAAGCCCGGCCTGGTCCAACGCACGACGCGCCGCGAGCGGAACCAGCTCCAGCGCAGTGCTCACCTCATCGAATCGATACAACATCGTGCTGAGCCCTGCTGTACCACCGTCGTGCAGCCTCGTCTCCGCGCACCCGCCCGACGGGAGGAGTCAACGCACGCCCCCGCCCACCGAGGAACCAAACGCCTTCGACCGACGGGAGGAGTCAACGCACGCCCCCGCCCACCTAGGAACCAAAAGAAAAATCAAACTGAGTCACTGCGCAAGCTTCCACCCCGAAGCGAAGCCACGACGCCCCCGACAAACCGGCACGGGGGGGCGGCGTGGTGTAGCAAGGGTGGATGCTGGCGCTGTGACTCAGTTCGGAGTGACCGTCTCGCAACCCAGGAGGATGTCGATCTTGCCGCTCAAGTCGGCGGACACCGACGTGCACGTGTCGGTACAGAGCTGAATCTTTGTCGGGTTGGTCGGATCGTCATAGTACCAAGCGTCGGGTACGCAGTTGGCCTCACCGTCGACACGCACCAGCGTCACCTCGCTACCGTCGCCACGGGTGAACTTCACGTTGACCTTGTTGGTGTCGGTCATGCCCGCCTCGTCGGTGGGCACGGCAAACTCACAGCCGAGCGCGTTTTCCTGGATCTCTTTGAGAGCGTCGACGAAGACTGTTTTGTCGCCATTGCCCACGTTGTAAAAACTGCAGGGAGAGATCGAGCCGCCGCAGTAGTTGGTGTGCGGCTGCGCCCCTGCGTTGACGCCCAAGCCCTCGAGCTTGCCAAAGGAGGCGCCGCTCATCCCGATCACGTACGTAGCGATGTCGTTGTTGTTGTAATGGTCCACGAGCAATTGGTTCAGCGCGCCGATATTCGTATTGCACTGGGTTGGATCGCCGTCGGTGATCAGAACGCCGATCATCTTCCGGTTAGGCTGCTTGTTTGCCAGCGTGTATTGGATAATCCCTCGAACGGCGGCCTCAGTCGGAGTCTGGCCGTTCGGACTCGCCTGATTCAAGCCCGCCTCCATCCCCGCAAGGTGCGTTGGAAGCGGCGCTAAGCCGATCACTGGGTTGGACACGGGGCTGCACGACGACCCGCCAAACGTTCCAAGCGCCGCGCCCATGCCTACGGACGATGGCTCGGAGAAGAACCCGTACAACGCGTTGATCGAGTTGCACCACTTTGAGTTCACCGTCTGGCCAACGTTGCAGTCGCCTGCCCCGTTACCCGACGGCTGATGCATGCTGCCCGACGTATCGATCACGTAGTAGGCGTCCAGCTCGACTTTCTCGGCTTGAACGCTGGACGAACCGCAGTTCACGTCCTTGGTTAGGCCGTCCTTGCTTGAGCCGTCGAGGCTAAATGTGCCGCCGACTCCGGTGACGCCGGCTCCGCCGCCCACCCCGACGGTGCCCGCCGCGCCCGAAGTGCCGGCCGACCCATCGCCTCCTGGCGTGATCCCGCCGCCTGCCGACGAGGGGTCGTCGATGCCGCATCCCTGGCTCGCGAGCGCGCCGTAGAGCGTCGCTACACCAAGTGCGTATACGATAAGGGGTCCGCGTTGAGCCATGCCGCATCCTAGCATTTTTGCTTTCCAACGCCGGAGTCGTAGAGTCCCCCCGTGAGCGACACACGAGCCGTACCGTGGGCGCTGAGCGGTATTGCGCTTGCGCTCGGTTGCGGAGGACCAGCAGAACCCCAGAGTGCGACGGGCGGCGCCGCCGCATGTCAACAGCGACTGACTACCCAAACGCTCAGTGCCGCTTCGCTGCCCGAGCTGCGCGAACCGACGTCGCACCTCACCGTGAACGTGACCAGCTCGCGCGCACGCCTGGCTCGACTGCTAGAGTCGCGGATCCCTCGACAGTTGGCCGCTGAGAAGAACCGTGACGCTGGATTCGCGGGGCGCGTCACCTACCGAGTGCGCCGCGGCGACCTGTCCGTTGGCGTGCGTGACGGGCGCCTCACCGTCCAGACACCAATTCAGGCTGAGGTCGCCGTTTGCAAGAACATCGGCCCGTTTTGTCCGACCTACGGCCGCTGTCAGCCACGGTTCTCCGCCACGGCTAGCCTGCCCCTGCAACTCGGACCTCGCTACAACTTCGGGAAGAGCGACGTGCGCCTCAAGACCGTCCGCGGCTGCATACTCCAGCCGATCGGTCTCAACGTCACCGACCACGTGCAACGCATGGCTCAGCGCCAAACCGCTGGCGTCCAGCGCCGCATCGACAGCTCGCTACCGTCCATACGCGACGATGTGCAGCTCGGTTGGCAGCTCGCCCAGCTTCCGCTGCCGCTCGACGCGACGACATGCCTACGGATGCGGCCGACTCAGCTCACTCAGGGCGCCGCTCAACAGACGCCGAAGACGGTGTCTACCCGGTTGGCGCTGATCGGCACGGCGCGGATCGAGGACCCGTGCACAACGGATGAGCCACCTCTGACCCCGCTGACTGCGCCGAGCTTCACTCCGGACCTTCCTGAACGGTTCCAGATCCGGGTGCCGGTACTGCTGAGTTGGAGCGACGCCAGCGCCAAGTTTAGCGCTTCAACCATCGACGGGTCCGCGGGGCTGGTCGCGCTTGAAACCGCCGGACACTCGCGTAAACGTGTGCGGCTGCGCGCCACGCTGAGCGGTCGCGCGTGCGGCGATGTCTGGCTCACAGCCAAGCCCTACTTCGACATGAAGCAAGGTGGGTTGCGTCTCAAAGCTGTGGCGGTCGCGCCGGGCTCGGATCTTGCTGAGGCCAAGGCCGAAGCCCTGGTGAAGCATATCGAGCGCACAGCTCACGCTGCGGTCCCGATCAACTTGGAGGGCGCGCCGGCCGCGCTTCAGCGCCTCGTCACCAAGCTCGGGGAGTCGGTGCCTGGCTTCGTTCAGCCGCGGCTTGAGATGGCTAGCCCAGGGGTAGGCAGCGTCCAGATCACAACTGCTGGCCTGGTTCCAGTGGCGGTCCTGAGCGGTCGCGCAACCGTAGCAATCGAGGAAAAGGTCAATCATTCCGTGGCGTCAGCGGGCTGAATTGCACGTGGGCGGCCTACGGGTCGCCTGCTACGCTGGCGTCGCAAGGACTCCTTCAGTGGCAACAATCCTAGTCGTCGACGATGACGCCGTAATCATCACTCTCGCTCAAGCTGCGCTTGGCGCTCACGGGCATCGGGTGCTGGAAGCGAATTCTGGCGAAGCCGCGATCGCTCTGTTCGTCGACGAGATACCGGATCTGGTGGTGACCGACATCGTCATGCCGGGGATGGATGGCTTCGCCCTAGCGTCCAGCCTCCGAGACGACGAGCGGACGCGAGACATTCCGGTCATCTTTCTGAGCGGCATGTCGTCACGCGAAACGCGACAGGCGGCCTTTCGCGTGGGTGCCGCCGACTTCCTACCCAAGCCTTTCTCCCCAGAGGAGCTGGTGCACCGCGTCGCCAACGCGCTGAGCCGAATCGCAACTTCACCGGCCGCGACCGATGCATCCGACTTCACCGGGTCGCTAGCGCAGCTCAGCGTCCCGAGCTTGCTCAATGTTTTAGAGCTTGAGCGCATGACGGGCACCTTGCGCCTCACACGCGGCGAGGAAGTCGTGCAGCTGTCGTTCCTCGAGGGGCGCTTGGCAACGCAAAGCGCTCGAACCAAGGACGCGGTGATCGCCGCGATGCGTCCAGTCGTACAGTGGGGTTACGGGCGCTTTGCGTTCCAGGGGGGCACGGTGGATGGCAACGTCCTGGAGCTGAGCGTCTCACACCTTCTGATCGAGACCGCACGCCTGAACGATGAGCTGAGGTAGTTCGATGCTGGACGCGCTCAACCGGCCACTGCACGACCTTCGAATCTCCGTCACCGATCGTTGCAATTTTCGCTGCCGCTATTGCATGCCGAGAGAGAAGTTCGGCGCTAACTTTGAGTTTGTTACTAGAGAGAAACTGCTCAGCTTCGAAGAGATCCACCGGATCGCGCGCCTAACCGTTCCGCTCGGCGTGAAAAAACTACGCATTACCGGCGGTGAGCCGCTCCTGCGTGCTCAACTGACCAGTCTGATTCGCCAGTTGTCATCGTTGCCAGTCGATCTAGCCATGACCACCAACGGGGCCCTGCTCGCCGACCGCGCCAGTGAGCTACGCGAGGCTGGGCTCACGCGGCTCACGGTGAGCCTCGACTCGGTCGATCCGGACGTATTCGCCAAGGTGACGGATACGCAACTTGAACTCGCGTGCGTACTCGACGGCATAGCGGCCGCGAGCGCGGCGGGGTTCAAGGCGATCAAGCTGAACTGCGTCGTACAAAAGGGCATCAACGACGCCGGAATCCTAGCGATATGCCGGCGCTTCCGTGGAACGCCGCACATCGTGCGCTTCATCGAATACATGGACGTTGGTAACTCCAACGATTGGCGGCGCGATCAGGTTGTACCGGCACAACAGATCCTGGAGATGATCGACGCTGAGTTTCCCTTGCGTCCGGCCCCCGAAAACTACCCAGGAGAAGTCGCCCAGCGGTACCACTACGCCGATGGCAGCGGCGAGATTGGCGTGATCGCATCGGTAACGCAGCCCTTCTGCGGAAGCTGCTCGCGCGCTCGACTCACCAGCGAGGGTTCGTTGGTCACGTGTTTGTTTGCCAGCGGTGGTCATGATCTCCGCGCCCCGCTGCGGTCGGGCGCCTCGGACGAGGAACTCTCCGCGCTGATTTCGGCCCACTGGACCAAACGAACTGACCGGTATTCGGAACTACGTCGGAACACGAAGGCCCCCCGCCGGCTCGAGATGTCCTATGTAGGAGGGTAAATGAACGGCAAACGCTTCATCCTGGCTTTTCTGGCCGTCACCCTCGGCCTGGGGCTCGCCGGCGGCTGGTACATCTACACGCAACGCGACGTCTGGCGGAATCCGGCGATCCCGCCGCCCGGCTCACGCCGTGCTCGCGCTAGCAAGCAGAAGCCGATGAGCCCACAGACGGCCGACGCTCCCCCCGCGGATGCCCCAGCGGTCGACTAGCGGCCTCGGCCGCGCCGGCCCCCGCCACGCCGACCCGGACCAGAATCGTCCTCGAGCTCGTCGTACTTCTTGAGCTGTTCTTCGTCGAGCACGTCCTGCATCGCGGTCCGTGTTTCCTTCCGGATTTCTCCGACCTTGGTTCGCCATTCGCGGCGCGTCACCGGCCGGTCTTTGGGGTCTGCTGAACGCAACTTCTGAAAAGCCTCGGACTGCGCCTTAAGCACCGCCTCAACCTTGGTCACCTGAGAGGCGGACAGACCTAGGTCTTTGGCGAGCTGATCGGTTTGACGGCGCACGCGTTCGGTGCGGCGGGCGGCGCGCGTCACCTTGCGCTCTTCGTTCTTCTCCCATTCGATTTGGTCCATGACGGACCGCACGGCGAGTGAGAAGACAGGGTCCTCGGCGTCCGCGACCGGATTCAGCTTATTGGGGTCAGCTGCGGAACCGTCGCCGCCCTTCGCGGCCAGGGTCGACGCGTACTTGCGGAGTGCATCGGCCGCCGCGCTCTTTCGTTTGAGCGCCGCGATTTCCTTCTCCAGCCGATTCAACCGCTTGTCGTTGCTCGACGTGCCCGCCCCTACATCGTCGCCGTCGTCCCGCCCTTCAGAACTGTCCGAGTCCGACGACCTTCGCTTCTCGGCCTTGGGTTTGGTCTTTGCTTCCGACGAAGAGAGCAGGTGAGTTGCGCCGCCACCCGCTAGACCACCGACGACCGCCGCAACCACGGCCACGACCGCTCGGGTCGACTGCACCCGCAATTCGTCGTCGGGTGCGATCTCGACGTCGCAGAGCGGCGCCACGTTGCCGTAGGGCTGGGCGGAACTGGGCGCCATGAGGACTCGATGAGGACGAATCCGACGCAGCAGCGTTCGCGTGAGACGGTGTCCGCCGCCCT
>JAUIKB010000276.1 GCA_030430975.1 Polyangia bacterium | reverse complement strand
ACAAGGGCGACCGGCACCGCGACGACGACGGCAAGGCTCGAGCCGACGGTGGGCGCACCGACGGCGATTCTGGCCGCCCGCGCCGTCGACGCCGGGGCCGCCGAGGAAACCGCGGACGCTCACGAGACGCCAAAGCAGAGTCTCCGGTTTCAGCCCGCGGACGTGACGATGCGGATCGCGACGACAGGGATCGCGGGAGTGACGATAGGGACCGAGACGACCGCAGCCGCGATGACGACCGCGACGACCGCGACAGAGATGACCGCGACCGCGATGACCGCGACCGGGACGACAGGGATCGGGACGACAGGGATAACCGGGATCGGGACGACCGCGACGCCGGCAGAGCTCGAGACGATCGGGACCGTGACGATCGCGGCCGCCGGGACGAGCCACGCCGAAAGCGACGACGCCGGCGCCGGGCTCCAGAGGAAGACTACCTGCCGTCCGACGACGAACGGGCGATGCACGCCCTCGCGTTTGTCACCGACGTCGTCGACTGCATGCACATGGACTGCCAGGTCCGGCTCCGACGGCCGAAAGACGACGCGTCCGCAGAGATCAACCTCGAGATATTCGGTAACGACGCGGGACGCATCATCGGCAAGAAAGGCCAGGTACTGTCCGCGCTTCAATTCCTAACCAACAGGGTCATCAACCGTCCCGGTCAGGAAAAGCGCCACATCATGGTCGATGCGGAAGGCTATCGAAGCCGTCGTGATGACCAGCTCGCGACGATGGCGAAACGTCTAGGCCGCCAGGCCGTCGACGACGGCAAGATCATCACGTTCGAGCCGATGAACCCACGCGACCGCCGCGTGGTGCACCTGGCGCTGGCCAAGCTTGAGGGCGTCGTCACGAAGAGCGACGGTGAGGGCGACTCGCGTCGCGTGCAGATCATTCCGGTTCGTCGCTAGAGACCTGTAGACGAGACTTCACGCTTCGAAGCCGCGAGTTCACGCTCGCGGCTTTTTTGCGTGAATGTCCCAACATTCACGAACAAATCTCCACTGACGCCCGTCTGACGACTTGCGGTCTCAGCCGCTATCGACCAGGAAATTGATATGGCTCGCAGCTTTCCAACATCACATACAGTCCGCTTTCTCTCCGCCCTAGCCGTAACGGTCACTCTGGTCGGACCGGCGGCCTGTGGAGGCCCCCGACCGGTCCGTGGCGAAGAAGTCGAGGGCTTTGACGACGAGGCCATGAGCACTGGCCTCGATCGCCGCGATCTGCAGAAGATGATGCATGAGAACATGAAGGCGATGCAAAGCGCCGCGGTGATCAAGCGGTGGCAGTCGGAGGACAGCCCGGCGTTGGCCGTCTTACCGCTACGGAACGAGACGAGTGAACACGTCGACAGCGCCCTCCAAGCCCTGATGAGCGATATCGAGACCAAGCTCATCAACGCAGGTCACGTTCGAGTCATCAGTCACGAGAATCAAGCCGAACTCATCGAGGAGATCCGTAAACAGCATTCCTCGGCCTACAACCAAGCCGACATCAGTCGCTGGGGACAGCAGATCGGCGCCAAGTATTTCATTACCGGAAAGGTATTCAGCGCCGACGAGCGGAATGAGGACGAGCGTCGGTAACGGTCAGCGGCTGTTTGCTGCTCACAGCGTGCTCTGGCCACGCCGAGCGCACCCGCGGCGCGCGCGACGCGCTCGACGAGCGTCGCCCGAAACAGGCGCTGGCGCTCCTGAATGAGGAGTTAGGCGTCGACCAGGCGACGCAGCAGCCTGCGGATGTGTCGGGCGACCAAGCGATTCTCCTGCTGGACCGCGCCATGGTTCTGCAGCACCTCGGCCGCTACGAGACATCTAACGCGGACCTAAACGTCGCCGACAAACGCATCGACTTCCTCGATCTCTCGCACAACGCGGGCGATGACCTCGGCAAGTATCTGTTCTCCGACGACTCCGGTCCGTATCGAGCGCCGAGCTACGAGAAGCTGATGATCCACACCATCAAGCTGCTCAACTATCTGACGCAACAGGACCTAAACGGTGCGCGGGTTGAAGCGCGCAGGCTCAGCGTTATGCAGCGCTTTCTCAAAGAGCACGAACAGCCGGGCCGAGACTTGACGGGGCCGGGCAGCTACCTCGCCGGTTTCGCTATGGAGTACAGCGGCAAACCGGGTGAGGCGTTGCGCTACTACGACGACGCCCTCCGCTACTCCGACTATCGCAGCTTGCACCCCGCAATTCGTCGACTGGCGGAGCGGTCCGGTTACCGCTCGCCGCGAATCCGCCGGGTCCTCAAGCAATTCCGCTCCGCTGCCCCCGCCGCCGAGCCCGATGCTCCGCGGCCCGACGCTTCCGTCGCCGAACGTAACGGCATGCCGCAGCCGGAAACGGCTGCGAGCGAAACCGCTCCGAACGTGGCCGAAGCCGGCACGGAGAATGAAAAAGCGACGCCCGCGACACCGCCGCCGTCGCCCCCCACCGACGCCTCCACGGCTAAGCTGCCCGACGCCGACGACGCCCCGAGGTCAGACTCCGGGGCCGGCGCTGACGAATCGTCGGCACACTCCGCAACCGCGCGCGCCGAGGACCAGGAGCCCCCCAGCACTGCGCCCCCGAACACTGGCGAGCTGCTCGTCGCGATCAACTACGGTCGGGTTCCAGCTAAGTACGCTAAGCGCATCCCGATCGGACTCGCCCTGACCTACGCCGCCACGCGCATGAGTCGGTACCAGACACGTCGCGCTAACGCGCTGGCAGCCCAAGGCTTGGTCACGTGGATCAACTTCCCGGCGCTGGGTAAGTCACGCGGCGCCGGCGGCGTACCGGCGGTGGCGATCAACGGCGACTTCTACGAAATGGAAGGCATCGTCGCACTCGACAGAGAGACCCGTGCGACGTGGAAAGAGGCCGAGGGCACGGTCATCGCCTCCGCCATCACCCGCATGATCACCCGGGCGGCAGCGGGAGCGGTCGTCGGAACTGCCGGCAAGGCTGCCACCGACAGCGGCATTATCGGACTCCTGCTGAGCCTCGGGAGCCAAGCTGCGCTCTCCGCTGCCGACACGCCTGACACTCGGAGCTGGGCTACGCTACCGGCGCGAATGGCGATCGCACGAGTGCGGCTGGCGAGCGGAACGTATCGCGTACAGCTGAGCGCAAACGGACGGGTACGAAATCACAACGTAACGCTCAAGGCGGGCGGCTTCCGCGTGCTGACACACACGGTGCTCTGGTAACGCGACTCTCCTGATAGGCCCTGGAGGCGCCGCACTCTGGCAACACCCTACTGGTCAAGCTTCGCTACTGGCGCTGGTACTTGGTGCCATCGTACCGATAGCGGATCTTCTTGAGCGCGCCCCACGGCACCAGCAGCGGTTCGAATCCTGCAGAAGTCGCGGTCTCAACCGGAAACGGATAGGTCTTTTGGGTCCAACCTTTAGCTGTACCGGACCGCAGCTCCAGCTCGTAGCCTTTTTTCCCGCGGATAAATTTCAGCGCGCCGACGATCCTGTTGCCTTCCATCTTCCGACTCGTTTCGGCAGCAAAGATTCTCGACAATCCCTGCTCGCCTACTTTGTAGACGACCAGCGTTCGTCGATGCACGAGCACCTCCCCGAACTCCTTGCTGGTCTTGGTCGGTAGATCCAAGCGCACGATGATCTCGGCTTTGCCGTCGCCGGTCAGATCGCGGGCGGTGACGTGCAGAATATCCTGCGCCCGTTTGGCGGCGATCGAGATGTACGTATAACTGGTTCCAGATCGAAACCCCTTGCCGAACACGACGATGTCTTTGCCATGGATCAGCACACGTTCGGGTCGTGAGTCGGCCGCGACGTCCGTGACAAAGTCGAAACGCGGCTTCGTCTTGCCGACCTTTCGTTCCTTTCGGTACAGCGCGTAGACTTGGTCCTGAAGCTCGCCGGCTGTAGGCGGACGCGGCGCCATCGGCGGTGGCGGACCACTCGGTCGCTTCGGGCGCTTCGTGGCCTTCGATTTGTAGCTCGGCTTGACGATTTTCTCTTTGACCTTGTCGAACTTCGAGCCGTCCCACGCGAACGTACGTGACCCCACGTTCTTCCAGGGCATGAGTGCGTCTGGCATGTCTGCCTGCCGCGGCTCCGCGTAGCTGTCCGGATCGAAGCCCGTCGTCTTGCCCACCTCGATGCGAATCGCCGGCTTGGCCCCCCCGACGACCACGAGCTTGTTAGCAATCGTGCCGTTTTCGGTGCTGATGCCCGTCTCATGCTGGAACACGACGGCTGCCTGACCCTGCTTATCGAGCTTCAGCACCCAAACCATTTCACGGTACTTGTTGCCGCCGCCCGAGCGGCGAACCACAAGGACTTCTTTTCGCCCATCGCCGTCGAAGTCGATCAGCGATAAACGGCGCACCATGCCAGCGCCCTGAACGTCCAAGTCCTTGAAAAAGAACTGCGTGCCCTTGCGATAGTCGAAACCGACGATCGTCAGGTAGCGCCCGTGAATAGCGACGCGCTCGTACTTGCTACCACCCGACACGTTGCCGTAGGCAGCGCGCGCAGGATTCAAGCCCAAGCTCTTTGGATCGAGCAGATTCTTTCGCAGGCCTTGTTCGTTCTCGAGGAGCAGCGGAACCGGCGCTCGGCTCGTGCCGATGATCCCACTGATCGAGCCTGCTGAGTCGGAGTCGACGTACTTCAGGCTCGCCTTCAGACCGCTACGGATCTTCGAGGCGCCAGCGATCCGCGCCCACGGGATCTGGGCCTCGAGCGTGAGGCCCTTCGTGTCCTGAGCCTCGACCAGCTTCGCCCCGGCAACCGCACCCCGACCCTTGAGCTTGACGGTGCCGCCGGCCTTGCCACGAACGCCGGGGTACAACAGGAACGTCGACGTCTTGGAACCCCCGGACGGCGTCGGCACGGTCAGGGTCAGCACCGCGTGGTCTTCGCTTGGTCCGGCCGCGCTCGTGCGGACGAGCTTCTTGTCGTAGATCCGCATGCCGACGTAGACGTTCTTCTTGTCGTAGCCGATCTTGCCCGCGGCGCGCGGATCGCTGCCGGCCTTCCCCTTGAGCGCCACGGACAGCTTGTCCATGCTGCCCGGATACTCGCGCAGCAGTCCGTCGACGCGAACCTTTTGCCCAGACAGCGGTAGGGCGTCGAGCAGCTTTGCTGCTTCGGCTGGGCTGCCGACTAAGCAGCCAGCGACAAGCGCCGTCCCGCCGACGAGACGCGTCCACACGCGGCGTTCAAGCTTGCTGGTCACGACGCGTTCACCGCTTCATGGTCAGGTCGGAGGCTTGCTCCGCCTCGAGTTCCTCCAAGGCGCGCGCCAGCTCTTCCTGCTCTGCCTGGTCGAGCTCCTCGAATTTCTCGCCTTCGGCGCTACCCTCGACGCGCACCTGCTGCGGCTCCGCCGGAGCCGGCGCCGGCTCGGCGAGCCCCATCTTGCGCTTGAGCTCAAGCAGATCCTCATCGGCGCCAGCCGTAACTTCCAGTTGCTGGAACTTCTGAGCGAGCACATCGCCCGTGTACTCTTCGTTGAGTTCCGCACCTGCCTCAGCCTCAGCCTCGATCTGGTTAATCTCGCTTTCCATTCGATCGAAGGTCTCGAACGCGCTCGCGTTCTTGAGGCCGCTCATCGTTTCCTGGATCGCCTTCTGAGCCTCCGCGCGCTTCTTGCGGGCGATCAAAATCGCCTTCTTGCGCTTGGCTTCCTCGATCTTTGAGTTGAGGGCCCGCAAGGCAACCTTGAGCTGGTCGACCGCCTGCTTCTGTTTTTGATGCTGCGCTCGAAACTGAGCCGCTAGCTCGGCGTGCTCGCGCTTGCGGGCCAGACCCTCTTTGGCGAGCTGATCGTCGCCCGACCGCACCGCCATCATCGCTCGGCGTTCCCACTCTGCAGCGTTGGCTGCTTCTTGGTCCGCTTGCTTTGCGAGCTTCTTTTCGTCGGCGATCGCGACGGCGACCTGTTTCTTGGCATCGTGCAGATGCTCGTTCATGTCGATTACGACCTGATTGAGCATCTTCTCGGGATCTTCAGACTTGCTGATGAGATCGTTCAGATTCGATTTGATGAGCCTGGCGAGGCGCGCGAAGATTCCCATGTCGGATTCCTCAGCCTTTCTTCTTGACCAGTTGCCGTAGTTTCGGGACTTGTTCGTCTAGTGCGAGATCGAGATCGGCCAGCGCGGCCTCGAGTTCGTTAAGATCGAGGCCATCTTGCTGAAGCGCAGCGGTTAGGATCACAGTCTCGCCCCGCAGCCCATAGGCCGCGTGCATGAGATGAGTCGCGTTGAACTCCAGCAGCATCCTCAGCAGCGGCGTGACGTCCCCGGTCGTCGGAACCTCGCCGATGCGGAGCTGCGCTAGTACGACGGGAGGCGCTAGCCGCACGGCAACCGGTGGGTGACCTAACCCCATCCCGACCAAATAGGTCCCGTCATCCGTGAGCTCGAAGCGTCGATCGAGCTTGCGCAGATACCCTTCCAGATCTTCGTTGGAACTCACCATCGGTCGAGGACCCTATCACGGCTCTTCGACTTGCGGCGTGCTCCCACGGCTACGATTCCAAGACCCGCTAACAACCAGGCCAGCGGCGATCCCGAGCGCGCGGGAGCGGTCGCGCAGCCGCTGGATTCACCCGCGTCAGCGCCGTTCCCCGTGGACGGTGGCAGACACGCTCCAGCGCTGACCTTGCATTCGTAACCGCTGGGGCACTCCGGCGATGCCGCCGAACAGCGGCTAACGCAGATCTTGTCGTTGGCAGATTTCGCGTAGCAGCTCAGCCCATCACCGCAGTCGGTACCGTCGCACGAGTCGCCGAGCCCCGGCCCGCCACTGGTTCCGCCGTTGCCCGCGTCTCCGCCCCCACCGCCGGTTCCGCCCATGCCGCCTGCGCCACCCTCCGGCGGCGGGACGCTCGTACCGGTCTTGGCCCAAAACGGCGGTTCGTATCCACCCATCTCGGCCGCCTTGATCGCCGCCTCGGTGATCATGTCCTTCCACGATGAAACGTCGCCGTACGTGGACAGAATGCAGCCTTGAGGTCCTCGGGAGAGCACGCCGATAACCCGTCCCTCTTTGTCTAATGCAGGACCGCCTGAATCACCTGAACAAGTCGTCGACGTGCCCTGCCACTCTGTGTTCTTAGTGGGATTGCCAACGCTGATGCAGTCTTCGCCGTAACACTTAACGTCGCTGTCATCGAGTCGCATACGCGTGCCCGAGGTTGCCCCGGTCATGTCGTTCGGGTCTGTCAGTCCGTAGCCGACCGCATCGAACTTCTCCGGGGGCGTCGCCTTCATGTCGATTCTAGGAATGATCGGAACCGCCTCACTCGGCGGCACGTTGAACTGCGCCGTCTCGAACTGCACC